>NZ_JBFRDV010000036.1:0-38659 GCF_052113945.1 Paenarthrobacter sp. RAF54_2 | reverse complement strand
TCTACCGAGCGTGATCGCCAGGAATGGATTGACGGTGTTCGCACTACGCGGGCGCTCATGAATCAGCCCGCTTTCGCAGCATTCAACGGCGGTGAGCTCTCGCCCGGCCCGGAAGTCCAGACGGACGAGGAGATCCTCGACTGGGTCTCCCAGGACGCCGAGACCACCTATCACCCCTGCGGGACCTGCAAGATGGGCAACGATGACCAGTCCGTCGTCGATCCCCACAGCTTCCGGGTGCACGGCGTTGAGGGCCTTCGAGTCGTCGATGCGTCGCTGATGCCTTCCATCCCGAACGCCAACACATACGCACCGGTCATGATGATCGCCGAAAAAGCAGCCGACGTCATCCTGAACAAGGACCCGCTCCCCGCTGAGCACGTCGACTTCTACCGACATATTGCCACGGAGAATCTCCTCCTCTAAGTCTGGTTGGATCTGAGCCGCCGTTGCATGGCTGATGTCATGGTCAACGTAGCTGCCCGTGTGCTCGAGCATATCGCTTTAGGCGCTCCCCGAGGATCTTGAAGAGCCGACAATGGGGCTTCCGTAAACCTGAATCGTCGCTCAAAAGGGCTCGAATCGTTCGAATTGAATATGCACGCGTACCAATATGTTGTGCTGAAGGGTCTGTCAAAGTCAGTGGCCGGTAGTTGCGCCGTAGATTGGCGTGTTCGAAAGGAATTGCAGGACGGGAAGAACCAGTTCTACATCGGTCCAACGAAGACGGGCGCAGGCAACCGGACCATCGGGCTGAACCGTGCTCCCGTGGACCTCTTGATCCCGTTGGTGGTAGGCCGTGCAGCAGTGATCAGCTGTTCACGATGCCCGAAGGGGAACGGACGGTGCATAAGCTGTTCTGGCGCCATTACTGGGTGCCAGCAGTGAAAGCTACGCAGGCGGTGCAATACCCAGCCCAGGCCCTCGCAGTTTTAGGATTGAAATGCAGCCAGTCCAACAAACAGGAATCAGTTCAGGGCTCAGGCCCTCGGGTTTTTTATCCGGGCGCTCGCTTGATCCCGATCCCCGGTTCGAGCCACTTAACCGTTGGTCCCGAAGCGGCCGCAGGAGGCGCCGCCGAAAGGAACATTCGGAGCAGGCGTTCTAGCCAGCCTGTCGCGCCCCTGTCTCAGCCACGAAGGATGCGCTGGAAGATCGGTTCGATAGCGGTTACATCGAGTGGATTGCCGCTGACCAGTGAACGCACAACCAAACCGTCGACCGCCATTGAAAGGGCCTGCGCCGTTAACCAGTCAGTATGTCGAGCGACCGCTCTCGGCAGTGTTTCATCCCAATCCAGGCTGAGCTTCCGCAAGGCAGGTCGACGTAGAGCCGCGATGTAAAGCTCGTACTCGACGATTGCCTGAGGTCGAGTTTCGTTCGTCATCCGTGCTGTGAACTCCGATAACGCACGCGCGAGTTCGGTGCCCGCCGCCAAATTCCTTTCCCAGAACGCAACGGATGAGTCCCAACGCTCCTTGGCTTGCTCCACAGCCGCGAGCAAAAGATCATCTAACGAACGAAAGTGATACGTCGTCGAGCCCAACGGGACTCCCGCCGCCGCAGCGACAGCGCGGTGCGTCAGCCCGTCCACACCGCGCTGCGCAACTATTTCCGCGGCGGCGTGAACCAGACGGTTGCGGCGATCTGTATCTATTACTCCCTTAGGCACGAATACCATCATCCTCTATGCCGCAGGATCGGACGAACCCGGATCTCCTTTGTCGATGACTTTGATTAGCGACCAACGCCATAACAGGTCTTCAGCTAGGTGCTGAGTAACCCATGTTGGCTCAAACACCCCGGACCCTCGGTTTCGGATGCATGCAGGTCAGAGATCTAACACGAGCCGCTGATGGCGCGATCTCGAAACGCAGATCATCATACAGTCATTGGCATCACGTTCGTCTTGGTCCAGCACGGAGTCACGGTGGTCGGGGAGCCCGTCAAGCACCGTCACCTCACACGTCCCGCAGATGCCTTCTCGGCAAGACGACTCGACCGGCACTCCCGCAGCCCGTACGGCATCGAGGATGGTGCGGTCCGCCGGCACAGCCACCTCAAGGTCGCTGCGAGCGAGCTTGACTTTGAACTCGGTGTCCGTGCCGGATTCTTGTGACTGGATTCTTGGCGAAAACCTTTCCAAGCGCAGGGCCTCAGGGCGCCATCGTGCGGAATGCGCCTCCACGTCAGAAAGTAGTCGCTCTGGTCCGCAGCAGTAAATCAAGGTGTCTTCATCTGGTTCACCCAGAACTGACGCGAGATCCACCGGGCCTGTCTCGTCTTTCGGAAAGTAGGCAATCTTGGGACCATAGCGGCTTAACTCGTCGAGGAACGCCATGGACTGTCTGCGGCGCCCAGCGTAGGCCAACGTCCATTGGGCCCCCGCTGCTTCTAAATGAGCAATCATCGGTAGCAGGGGGGTAACGCCGATCCCGCCTGCTACAAAGATGTAGCGGGCCGCCTCCCGAAGCGGGAAATGATTGCGCGGACCTCGAAGGTTGACGGTGTCGCCGACGCGAAGATTGTCATGGATGTGGCGCGATGTACCTCTTGAGCTCGGGGAACGAAGAACTCCAACTCGGTAGGTAGCGCGGTCGTGGGGGTCTCCACATAGCGAGTACTGACGCGTTGGTAGACCTGGAATCCCAAGGTCCAGGTGGCTGCCTGGCGACCACGACGGGAGTTCCCCTCCGCCTGGTGCCCCCAGGTGAAGGGCTACCACTCCGTCCGCAGCGAGAATCTTGTCAACAACCACAGCTTCACCGTCGTACTCGTCCGTCAAAGTCGCGGACGGATAATGTCGACTCCTCATGTCGGCGTTCACCGCAGCTCTCCTGACTTGGGTCGCATTATATACGAGCTATTCACCGTTACCGCTTCCTGGGCCACGCAAAGGAACTACCTCATTGGCGAGATCGGGGAAACGTGTCACCATTTGCTGTTCATACCAGCGGTAGAACCCAGCATTGAATCCTTGATACTTGCGATTCAGCGGACCTGACCTGTATGCCGGGTTGGCCATCCCTTGGTGCACGCTTTCGCATAGGCCGCGATCCTGGAGCATGGTGGTGTTCCAGAACTCCATTAGTGTCTTTTCGTCGTAGTCGGTACCAGCGACGGCATCCTTGTGGACGAACCAGTACTGACGAAGTTCGGTGGTGCTTGGGCCGGTGGGGATGGGCACAAAGAGCCACGCATGGTCCTCAGCGGCCACGAGGGCGATTCCCGGTTCCCAGTGCACGGCGTGAGACTCTGCAGCGGGCTGCCCGTCGAGTCTCGAAAGAGGAACCGCACTGACCCTTTTGCCTCCGATCGAGACGTGCGGTACAGGGAGTGGGAACGTAAACACATCGAGGCCAGCGGCCCTCTGGGTGCAGAAGCTGTCGAAGTTTTCCTCGTCGTCGAGGAACTCCCAGTCCAAAATTTCCGACAGCTCAGGGTGGCTGACCCCGCAGTGGTAACACTCCATGTTGTTGTCGACGACAATTTTCCAGTTCGCTGCAATCTCGTGTGAAGAGGTAGCGGCCAGCTTCATACTGCTGAGGTCATATCCCCCCGCGTCCACCTCGTGGAGGCTCTCGGTGATCGCGGGGGGTGCCTCGTTTGCGAAAGAAATGAGAATGATCCCGTTCCAGACGTCAACGTGCGCTGGCCTAAGGCCGTAAGACGCGCTGTCGAAGTCTGCGTGCATACCTCGCGAGTTCAACAGGTCGCCGTCGGAAACTCCGAAGGTCCACTGGTGGTATGGACAAACTACGTTCCGACTACGGGCGTCACCGCTGGGTCCATCGCACAGCCGGGCGCCGCGGTGGGGGCAAACGTTGTGGTACGCGCGGAGGCTACCGTCCTTTGCGCGGCGGACAAGAACCTCGGCTGCGCCTACCCGGAAAGTGACGTAACCGTATTTTCCGTGCTGGTCGAGTTGGTCGACGTGGCCGGCGACGAGCCACTTGGAGTAAAAGATCGCTTCGAGGTCGCGCGTAAACCAATCCTGCCCTCGGAATAGCTCGGCGGGAGGTCCGGTGTACTCGTCGGCAGGGGATCGGCGGGGATTGGCTTCTACAGACATGACTACTCCATCGTTTTGGGATCATACGTGATGCGCATCACTGTGAATGTACATCTGTACATTCGAAGATAGCTGGTCCGATGCGGAGCGTCAATGGCTAATAGATTGGGCTGGCGGAAGTCTCATGGCTTCGGCCGCGATCGCGTGGATTCTCAGCTCCGCGGTTCCCTGCTAGGTGCACGAGGATGATGAAGCATGTGGTCCGTTCGACCAAAAATGGCGGGGGCCGAGGGTTCCCCTTCGAATAATCTGTCCCCTTCCCAAAGCCCTGGTACTAATCTGCCGATCGCTTCTGCATACATATAGCGGCTCATGACCACGGAAAAGCGCCTCTTCTGGTGTCCCTTCAGAAGACGCCGCCTGCGACTGGTCCGTCTGACGTGCAGGGGGCACTGAAGGATCCAGGGCTGAATTAGGGTTTCCACCCCCAAGGCGATTCTGACAAGCGCTCCGGATCGATATTCATTCCCGTGTATGTCCGAAAATCAGCGCAAGGGGTTGCTGATCCGGCGGGGCTCCAGCGATTTTCCGGTGTACACGTGCGAACGTTGGAAGCTTCAGGGCGGCAGCGATCTTCCCGGCCCGTTCTCGTTCGGCGCTACCCGGGCGGTCGGGGAGTTAGCCAGAGGGTTCGTCAGTATTCTGGAGTTTTCGCAGATCACAGGACGGCTCGCTGGGCCGAGACCGGATCAGCTATTGGGGCCATCGCTCACCATTGCCCCGTGGGCCATTGGCCGCGCGACGATCCTCGATCAAAGCTTTGGATGAAGACCAGAAACTTGGCTGCCTCATCCAGCCGACTTGGCGTGATGCCGTACGTTCGGGAGCAGCTGCTGTTGGACTAGTGCCAACGTGGGCAGCATGCCTTCGGCAGTTTTCTAGTTTCCGATGGCAGCGATAAGACGGCACTATCTGTCTACGCCGGAAGTGACCGAAGCCACAAAGTAGGTCTCCGTCGAAGGCAGCACATCCTTGGTCTAACCCCGCGGAAGTCGAGATGGTCAACGAAGCGATCCAGTATGTGACCGCCCGCCCGCAGACAATTCAAATACTTATCAAGAAGGCACAGGTTATGGACACTATAAGTGGAATGACGACCCGAAAGACGCAACAGTCGGGGCCACATCTGTCAGGCAAGATGGGATCCCTCGAGCTCTTCTTCAGCGTGATGGCCTACAACGCCCCCATGGTGGTCGTGATCGGAATTATCCCGATCATGGTCGCCACCGGCAGCGGACTTGGCACGCCTATCTCATTCGTTGTTGCGGGCCTCATCCTAGGATGCTTCGCCGTTGGGTTCACTCGCATGTCCAAGATCATGCCGAAACCAGGCGGGTTCTACTCCATGATCACGGCAGGACTTGGACGGGAAGTAGGTCTGGGATCAGGGTTTGTCGCGTTGCTCGGCTACTTCTGCGTCTATGCCGGAACCCTACCTTTCGGCGGTATCGTTCTGGGCGAACTCGTCCATACCACCATGAACGGGCCTGACCTCCCGTGGTGGGTCTGGGCGGCCGTTTTCTGGGCCGGAGCTGGAGTCCTCGGCTACTTCAACATCGAACTTTCCGCGAAGTTCCTGACGGCATTCCTATTCCTTGAGATCATCATCATTGTCGGGTATGACCTCTTTGTCTTCATCAACAGCGGAGCTAACCATGCCGGCATCTCAATGGCCCCCCTTCTCCCGACTCACTGGTTCGATGGTTCCTTCAGCTCGGGGCTGCTCCTTGCTCTTGGCATGTACGGTGGTTTCGAAGTTACCGTCCTGTTCCGTGAAGAGGTCCGGAATCCGAATCGTGTCATTCCACGCGTCACGTTTGCAGTCATTGCAGTTGCAATGACCATCTATGCCGTGTCATCGCTGGGGTTTATTAACGCCCTTGGCATCGACAAAGCTGTCGAACTCGCAACCGCCGATCCCACCGGATCCATGACCGGCACACTGGTGGACTTCGGAGGCATCGTGTTCTCTGACATAGCCACGATCTTCGTCAACACCAGTACTTTTGCTGTCATTCTGGCCGGACACAACATCACCGCACGCTATTTGTTCAATCTCAGCGCAGACAAGATCTTTCCGCGAAAGCTCAGCAGCGTACACAGCCGGCATGGGTCGCCATATATGGCATCAATGGCAACGAGCGCTGCTGGCCTGGTCCTCAACGTCATCGTCGCGGTTGCCGGGCTGGCTGCTATCGACGTTTACGCGGCAGCGCTCGGGATCTCAAGCTTCGTGATTCTGGGCGTCATTTTTGTGGCTAGTATTGCGGTCCCGCTCTACCTGCGTCGGCACGGCATGGGTCACACGGTCTGGAGCAGAATTGTGTTCCCGATTCTGGGAATCCTTGGGCTCGGGACCGGCCTGATTTTGGCAGCTCTGGACTTCACGGCCCTTGTTGGAGGATCGCCTGTGCTAAGCGCCGCCTTGATGACACTGATTGTGGGTCTATTTGTTTTAGGCATCATGATGGCTCTCTTTTACCGCAAGGCGAAGCCAGAAACATACAGTAACATCGGCCGACAATGATTGAGCCTTGGATTGGGTAGCTTTTTGCCGCCAAAGTGCGATCCCGAGTGGCCGGTCGAAAGCGGCCGGCCACTCGGTGACGCGCTGGGAAGTACTCAGGGTACGGGTCGCTTCGCCGAACACTTCGGGGTCCGAGTCGGAGGAGTTATTCGGCGAGGCAGTCTTTGAGGCTACAGCGTGGCAGGAAGATGCGTCGGCCGGGTGGGTGAGCTCGGAGACGGAGAGTCCGGGACGGAAGAGCTACACGTCGCCGTGTGGCGGGTTGAGGCGGAGGCTTCTTTGACGGCTACGACGGTCACCGGTGAGGAGTCCACCTGGTTTAGGACTGCCGTGAGCCAGGATCCGTCAGTTGGTTAGGCGGGTTTAGCGAGGTCGGTCGCCAGCTTTTGGTGTGGATGACTTGTTTCGTGCTTGGTCTGTGGATTTCATGTCCCAGTCGAGATTGCGGGTCACGGGCGCGACATGCCGGTGGTCCCTCGGCTAGCCAGATTTGTTCGAGGGGATGGGCGCGCGACACGAGCTTAGGGTTCGAGGCTCCAAGGGATTCACAAACTATTGGAGCGCTCCTACCGGGGAGTGGTCTGGAATTGCCCGAGATAGCGTGAAAATATCAAGAAAATACATGACTCCTCTGGGTGACCCGGTCGTTATACCCGATAACCGTTAATAGTGGCGTTGGAGAGGCCTTGCCAGCACATTTGCCGCGTTTTCTGGCATGCGTTGTCATTGCTCGAGGTGTTACCGGGCGTTCACCAATCGATTGAAGCCAACCTGCCAACAAGACTTTGACCAGAGTTTGTGTCAGGCGATTGGTGCTATTCCAATAGCGTCGCTGGAGCAGCTGTCCTAGCGTGACGCATATCCCGCCTCGGGTGAACTGGCGCAAGTGTGAAGGAGTAAGCATGAGTACAACGGAACTTGGATTGAGTAACGACGTCGCGCAGGGTCCCAGCGGTGCAGCCGTGTCTGTGCTCGTCGAGTTTAATGTTCCCGCACGCATGCGCGACGGGGTTGTGCTGAGGGCGGACGTGTACCGTCCGACCGGCGATGGGCGTTGGCCGACGTTGGTGGTCCGCACGCCTTATGACAAGGGCGCCATTACCGAAAACGCATGGAATGGAATTTCGCCTACAGAGGCGGCACAGCGCGGCTTCATCGTAGTCGTCCAGGACGTCCGGGGCCGCCATGCATCAGATGGTGTGTGGGAGCCCCTTCGGCACGAGGGACGCGACGGCGCAGACACCGTGGCCTGGGCCGCCGAGTTGCCCGGCTCCAGTGGTCGCGTGGGCATGATCGGCGGCAGCTACTGCGGTAACACGCAACTGTTGGCGGCGCTCGAGCAACCGTCGGCGCTCAAAGCGATCACGCCCCTGATGACATGGTCGGACCCGTGTAACGGTCTGGTGGCTCGCGGGGGTGCCGTCGAGCTGGCGAACGCCACCTCCTGGCCACTCTTCGCAGGCTTTGACTGGTTGTCCCGGATCGGCCTGACAGACGGCGAGGAGGCCGAGCGTGCCGACGCGCTGATCTCCGACATCGACCGCCTGGCAGAGGACGGCTATTGGGGCCTTCCGGTCAACGAACTGCCGGTCCTGCGACGACACGCACCGCCCCCGTTTGTCGAGCTGGCGGCGGTTAATGAGATCGAGGCCACCCAACATATGCGCATCGCCGGAAGCCACGAGCGCATCGAGGTACCTAGCCTCTTTACCACGGGCTGGTTCGATAGCAGCGGGCAGGGGACTCTCGACAATTACATGGCGATGCGGTCGATAGGCCGCGAGACTCGTTTGATTGTCGGTCCTTGGTCCCATGTCGACTTCATGAACATGGTCGGCGAGCGGGACTTCGGGATCATGTCGATGCGCGACGCGGCTGCTTATCCGCACGGCGGATGGAACGAGGAAGTGCTGGCCTTCCTCCGGCATCATCTCGTCGATGACGCCCCCGCAGGCGATGTGGCGCCCGTGCAGCTGTTTGTCATGGGCCGCAATGAGTGGCGCAACGAAGAATCTTGGCCTTTGGAGCGTGCCCGCATGGAGCAGTGGAATCTGCACTCAGACGGTGGCCTGAGTACGGTGGCGCCGGTAAGCGACGAATCGCCGAGTGAGCTCGTCTACGACCCTGCCGATCCGGTCCCCACGTACGGAGGGCATAACAACATCAGCCCGTTCCCTCGCGGGCCCATCGACCAGGCACCCATCGAGGCCCGGTCCGACGTTCTTGTCTTCACCTCGGAGGCGCTCGAAGAGGACCTCGAAGTGACCGGTCGCATTCGGGTGCGCCTGAACGTTCAGAGCTCGGCGCCGTCGACCGACTGGGTTGCGCGCCTGTGCGACGTCGAGCCGGACGGCCGCTCGATTAACCTCAGCGATGGCATTGTCCGCATAGATCGTGGTGCCGATGAAAGGCGCGAGATCGAGATTGATCTATGGTCTACGAGCAATGTGTTCCTTGCAGGGCATCGATTGCGGGTGCAGATTACGAATAGCTGCTTTCCGCGGTGGGATCGTAACCTGAACACCGGGAACCAGTGCGACGCTCGGTTCGTCACCGCGCAGCAGCGGCTGTACCACGACGCCGCCCGTCCGTCGTATATCGAACTGCCCGTAGTTCCCTCCTAAGGAGTCAAAGCGAGGAACCGAACGAGCTAGTAAGCATGACGATCGCGCTTTCTAGAGGCCTCGGCGGTGTTGTGTTTCAGCACCGCCGAGTCGTAAGCCCGTGGCTTCGAAGGAAACGGGCCATTGGGGTCAACCACCCGCATGCAACTCGTCTCCAAAGCACGCAGCGCGCTCCTTGTGTGCCTCGGATACGCCGATGTGGTTAACGCAGGCAAGAATATCGAAGCCATCATTGAATTCGCCCTCTTCGCCGACGATCACGTCAGCCGGCCCAGGTCGTGGCTGCAGACGGAGGGGTTCTGACAACTATCGAGCGCTTTGAGATTCCAGAGGAAGCGCCCGACGAGGCGCCCGCCGTCCAACTGGGAAGGTTTGAGGGCAGAACAGCCTCCTGGGAGTTGTGGCCAATCGAACGGGCGACTGCATGCCTCAAGTCCCAGGGACGGTGCCGGCTTGCCGTCGTCGACGGCGGCGGAAACCTGATGGGCTTCCGTCGCCTCAAGCGCAGGGGAACAGGGTACTGTTCAGACGCGGGCGTCCTTGTCGTCAGCGGGAACAGACGACGAGCGCGTTGGAGACTCTCCGAGATGTAGCTGAATTTGCCGTGGATCCTACACTTCAAGTCTTGTGTTCCGCCTCATAAGTTGCTTTCAACATTCCCGGAAGAAAACCGGAAGGTAGTAGCAACATGAATGACAACGTCTCAGTAATTGACTTCCCAGATGGGCAGCCCGCGAAATTGCCGGAAACGGACCAGGCATTCTTTAAATCTTCGAGTTTGTTGAAACCTGCTTCAATCGATCCCTCGGAACTTATCTGGCGCCGATACTAGGAGACTGACCCACCTTGACCAGTGACAATTACTCAGAAAGCGCTGAAAGCAACGAGGTCGCACTGATGCAGCGCCCTGAGCTGGGCTCTGCGGCTCCGGTCTCGCTCGCTTTCCGGATCGTCGAGACAGAAAACGGCAGGTTGCGCGGCTTGGTCGTCGACGGGCTAGCCGTGTTCAAAGGCATTCACTACGGCGCCTCGACGGCGGGGCCGAATCGCTTCCTGCCGCCCCAGCCGGTTACTCCCTGGGTGGGCGTGAAGGATGCGCTCGAGCTAGGTCCTCAATGTCCGCAAAACAACCGGGACTTGCCTGACTGGGTGGACCGCAGCGAGGAGAGCGAGGACTGTCTCGTCCTCAATGTCTGGGCGCCCGACCACGCGACTTTCGCGTCGAAGCTGCCTGTCATGGTGTGGTTGCACGGTGGGGGCTATTTCTCAGGTTCGGCGGGTGCGCCGTTGTACGACGGCGGCGGCATGGCGCGCCGCGGCGACGTCATCGCAGTCGGCGTCAACCACCGGTTGAACGCATTCGGCTACACGTATCTCGGTGAGACAGCCGACGAGCGGTTCGCCACCTCGGGAAATGCTGGCCAGCTCGATCTCGTTGCCGCGCTGCGGTGGGTGAGGGAGAACATTTCGTCCTTCGGCGGCGACCCCGACAACGTCACGATCTTCGGCCAGTCCGGAGGAGGCGGTAAGGTCATGACCCTGATAGCCATGGAAGAAGGCAGGGGCCTTTTCCACAAGGCCATCCTGATGAGCGGCGCGCCAATGCGGTTCGCCGCCGCCGAGGACGCCGGGGCCCTAACGGCTGGTCTGTACAGGGAACTGGGTGTCTGCGAGGGCGACCTCCAGGCCCTGCAATCCGCCCCGGCGAAGGCGATTAAGCGCTACTTGGAGAAGGTGACCGCTCCGGCGTTGACCCCTGATGGGTTGACGAACTACCTAAAGTACGGTCCGGTCATCGATGGCAGAACCCTGAGGGGGAACTCCTGGACCGACGGCGCCCCTGAAACCGCCCGTCACATCCCGATGATGATCGGCACGGACCTGCACGAGACGGTGGGTTTTGTCGGCACGTTCCAGGGGGACTTGGACATGGAGTTTGCTGACGACCTCGATCTCGCTCGGAGGCTGGCGCCCTATGCGATTGTCAACAACGTCAAAGCCGAGGAGCTTGTGCCCCTGATCGGCCAATACCGGCGGACCTTGCCGTCGCTGCCGTGGAAGGAGCTGTTGCTCCGGATCACAACCGATATCGGCTTCTGGAACTACTCGCTGAGGCTGTCGTCGGCCAAAGCCGAACAGGTGGGGGCTTCTGTATTCGCGTACGAATGCCAATGGAGGACTCCGTGCTTCGACGGCATGTGGTCCCCTCACGGCGTCGAACTTCCGTTCATCTTCCACTGCCAGGACTATGGCGCCGCCTGGGACGGCGAGGACTCCAACGATGCACGCATCGCCGCTGACCCGAACGGAGACCGCTTCGCTGTCGGCGACAAGATGTTCGAAGCCTGGATGAACTTCGCCAGGAAGGGCGACCCCTCAACGGGCAGCCTCGCCTGGCCGGCCTACAACACGACCTCGCGCCCGACTATGGTTTTCGACAAGCACACCCGTGTTGTCAACGACCTCCGCGGGGACGTCCGGCCGCAAATCATGGCGCTCACGGTTTGGTGAAGGTATCGTTCGCGGGGCATCTAAAATCCGGCCGGGAAGCGCCGCTGCCGATGCCGGCACCGTGCTTAGGGGGCAGGAACAAGCATGGCTCCTTTGACACTGGCGCCGTTAGTCGGCTTGGGTGCGTGGATGGAGCGGCGTTTTGGCCAGCCCATGCCGCACGCGGCGTATTAGCCCATCCGCATGCGACGTCGTGCAACTCTGCGTCTGCTTTGGCAGCTTTGACATCAAGTCTGTGCGGGTTTGCGATTGGGAGGACGCCAAAGTCGGGAAGGCTCGTTCGTAAAAGATCTAGTTACGAACAGCTGAGCAAGCAGCGACCATCTTAATTGGTTGCAGGTTCCCAAACACCCCAGCAGGTCCTGGTAACCGTGAGAATGCACTCCGAAAGAGCAACCGCATTTATCGGACCACGTTGAAGGCACCACCTCTGTCTCGTGGGTAATCATCCTCTACTTGGGAGGGACTAATCGACCTGTTCCGCCCGGATGTGTTGGATCTCTTGGGAATTGCCCAGGCATAATCCTTGCACTTGTTGATGAACGATTGTTCGCCAACTTCGGTACCGCCCGTTCATTGCCGGCGGTTTCTTCTTCCCGAAAAGGTTCTCCGTTCATGACAGCACCCCCTTTCCCGCACCGGGAGCGCAAAGCTTCCGCCATCACCGCAGTGCTTGCACTGAGCGGCACCGTTGTGGCGCTGATGCAGACCTTAGTCGTGCCGCTGCTGCCCATATTTCCCGCCGTCTTTTCGGTCTCCGGGGATGATGCGTCCTGGATGGTGACCGTCACATTGCTTTCCAGCGCAGTGGCTACTCCTTTGGTCTCGCGCAGTGCCGACATGTTCGGCAAGCGCAAGATGATGATCATCTGCTTAGCCATCATGGTGGTCGGCTCCATCATCGCGGCGCTGGGCGGGACATTCCTTTGGACGATCATCGGCCGCGCACTCCAAGGATTCTCCTTATCTCTGATCCCGGTAGGGATCAGCATTATGCGCGATGAACTTCCCAAGGAAAAAATGGGTTCAGCCGTGGCGCTCATGAGCGCCACTTTGGGCATTGGCAGCGCCATGGGGCTTCCCCTCGCGGGGCTCCTCTACGAAGGCTTGGGCTGGGAGGCCTGTTTTTGGGTTTCCGCAGCTGCCGGCGTTGTGTTGCTGGCCGCGGTGCTCCTGGTGGTTCCCGAATCCAAAGTCCGCTCGCCTGGCCGTTTCGACTACATAGGCGCGCTCGTGCTGTCCGCAGCACTGGGCGCACTGCTGTTGGCTATCTCCAAGGGCGGATCATGGGGCTGGCGCTCGGAACTCGTGATCGTACTATTTCTTGCCGCCGCTGTTCTCATGGTCTTTTGGGTGCCCYACCAGCTGAAGGCCGGTCACCCCATGGTGAACCTGCGGACTACAGCCCGGCGCCCTGTTCTCATGACCAACCTCGCGTCCCTGCTGGTCGGCTTTGCCATGTTTGCCAACATGCTCCTCACCACCCAGCAACTTCAACTCCCTGCAGCAACCGGTTATGGACTTGAACTTACTGTCTTTAATGCCGGTTTGTGCATGGTGCCCTCCGGGTTGGCAATGGTGATCTTTTCTCCAGCGGCGGGCGCGATCATTCGCAACTTTGGTGGCAGAAGTGCCCTCATGGCGGGTGCTGGAGTCATGATCATTGGCTATGTCGGCCGGGTCTTCTTTCATGACTCTATCGCCTGGGTGATAATAGGTTCCGCTGTGGTGGCCATCGGCACGGCGATCGCCTATGCCGCCATGCCGACGTTGATCATGGGCGCGGTTCCGATCACGGAAACTGCATCCGCCAATGGCTTGAACACCCTGGTCCGTTCAATCGGGACCTCAACATCCAGCGCCGTGATCGCCGCGATCCTCACCTCGGTCACCATGCCCTTAGGAGGAGCCCCGCTGCCATCGTTTGACGCATTCAGAGACGTCTTCTGGATGGCCGCGCTGGCGTGCGGCGCATGCATCACAGCAGCTTTCTTCATCCCACGAGCAACACATCGCTCTGCGGCTTCGGCAGCCGAGGTCGTGGTGCAGGGACGCGTCCTGGCGCCGAACCACAGGACGCTGACGCCAGCACTCGTCAGCGTCCTTCAGACGGAAGGCGAACCCGTTGACTGGAGCCTCGTGGACACCGAGGGTAACTACTCCGTTGCACTGCCGGGGGTCGGGAAGTATGTGGTCGTAGCCAGTGCGAGGGGGTGGGCGCCGGTAGCGGAAATCTTCGACTTTGATGGTGAGACTGTCAAGCATGACTTCCATCTAAGGGAACGACTTGAAATCAGCGGGCGTGCGATGGCGTTTGGGGAGGCAACGCCCGACGCGGTGCTGACTCTCTTGCGGGCAACGGGCGAGCGGGTAGCAACTTCGCGGGCAGATTCGCGCGGAATTTATACGATTCCTCTTCCCGCCCCCGGACACTACTTGCTGACTATGTTCCAACAGGAACCGCTTCAGGCCGTCGCCCAAAAGATCACCGTCGACAACCGGTCCGTAGTGCTGGATATGGTTATCGAAGGCACGGACTCGCCACCCACACGTGCTGATGTGGGATCCGTCGCAAGATCCGGGAAAACAATGTCAGTAAAAGCGCAACGGGCTCAGGGAGCCACAGACTCAGAGATCTTCTCCGAGGCGATGGGCGATGGCCATGGCAGCTTTAACTAACATTCCGCCGAACTTGTCTTGCAACTCAGCAGACATTCGATGAATCGGGGTTGAGATGCCTATCCCCGCGACCCCTACGCCGGCGACAACGATGGGGGCTGCAATACCGTGGACGCCTTCTTGCCACTGCTGGTCGTTCACCGCGTACCCGCGCACCCGGGCTTGATGAATGGCAGAGCCAAGAGTATCAACATCCGTGATGGTAAATGGTGTGTAGGCGGTCAATCCCCGGAGCAGGACTCCTTGAATCTCCTTCTCAGGCCGTGTCGAGAGAAGGGCTTGCCCGTGGGCGGAGGCCAATAGTGGAATCGACATACCAGGAGAGACGTGCGCGCGTACTGCTTGAGGGCTGTCGAGAGTCTCAAGGACAAAGACAGAGTCCCCCTTAACCGTCGCGAGATGTATGGTCTCTCGGGTCTCCTCCCGAAGCTGCTCCATCACCGGTAGCGCTATCGTGCGGAGATCATTGCCAGCTTGATGTCGCTGCCCCAACTGGAACATCTTCGGCGTCAACGTCCAGCGCGTCACCTCGCCGTGGACCTCGGCGGCCCAACCTCCCTCCTGAAGCGTGCGGAGCATCCGTTGTACGGACGACTTCGGGAGTCCCAGGTCTCTTGCCAGCTCCGATACGCCCACCAGACCGGGCTCGGTAAGCCGCTCCAGCACCCGCATTGCCGTCAACACGCTTCTCACGCCGTCATTGGCCACGCGATTCCTCCCAATTTAGCCGCTACTGCAGATGATCTCGCCAGCTTACTGCGTCCCGAAGTACCAGTCGGAACGTCGAACTCCACCGGCAGGGACGCTGCTGAATCGTGCTGTGATTTCACTACGGGATTTATCGACTATTACGAGGAAGTCGTCGTGTCGGTTACTCGTATTCGACCTGGTCCCGGGGGAGCCAACGGAATGTCTTTGGGAACACAGCCCCGGTGAACGCGGACCCAAGTCCCCTCTTAGCGACAGCTTTGGGGGAAGCGATCGGGCCAAGAACTGCCTGCCCCGAAGGCGTCTGGATGAGCGAGCCCAGCACAAGACAACCGTCGGGATAACCCCATCTGAGGAATCCCCATTAGGTACCGGCGAGTGACGACTGCCTCCATGATCTCTGGTGACGTTCAAAGGCTATGAAGGCCACTCGCGCTGCCAGGCGACAGAGCGCTTGTGTCTATCTCTTGGTTGATGTGCCCCGGCCCTGGTGAGGGCCGGGGCAGTTGACCACAGAAGCCCCCGGACCTCGTCGGCGCCAGGACGGACTGCATGCGCTGAGTTGGCTGGAAGGCGAAAGTACCTGTTCAATTGCGGCAACCCTGTCAGCTAACGAATGAGGGCGGTACTCGTATCATTTGTGTGCTGATGTGGCGCAGCCTTCTGTAACGCGTCCATTCGATCAAACCTCCGTCATCAGCGATTGGTCCGCTTTAGCGATGGAGGGTGGTGTTGTACGGCCTCGCCAGGCAGCGAACACGAACAAGATGCCACCGACGATGAACATGCCAGAAACGGCGGTCGTGCTATCGGTGCCGGAGGCCGTTATGAGTGCCAAAGCCAGCACCGGACCGAATCCGGCGGCAACTGCGCCACTCGATTCCTTGGCCACGCCTATTCCCGTCACACGGGATTTGGTCGCAAACTGGCGTGCCATAAAGGGGCTTGTGGCTACGGAGAGAAGTGGTGCAAGAAGGCCCGTGCCGAGAATCAAGGCGATCCAGATGTTCAGCGGGACTCCTGTGTTGAGTAGCCAGAAGAAAGGGAACGCGTAGAGGATGACCAGCAGGCCGCCGAACGCCAGGACTCTCTGAACAGGGATCATGTCGCAGAGTCGGCCGCAAATGGGCGTCCAGAAAATTGCGACCGCGCTGGCCAAGGTTATGCCGAAGCTACTGACAGCACCACCTATGTCTTTGAATTCAGCAAGGTAGGAAATAGAGAACGTCTTCCACAGAGTAGCGATGAGTGCGTAGCCAGCGTAGGCAGCAAATACGATGACTAAGCCTCTCCAGTCGGACCTGAATAGGTCTGCCAGAACACGAAACCAGCTTCTCCGGGTTTCTGCCACTGGCATTGCCTCGAAATCGGGACTTTCCGGTAGCTTTAGGCGAATAACATATCCCACGACGGCAACGAGAAAGCTTATTACAAAGGGGATGCGCCAACCCCAGGAGTAGAAAAAGTCGTCGCCGATCATGGCCAACCCGGCTACCGCGAGTGAGGCGAAGAAGACACCCAAGTTGACTCCTAGCGTCGGGAGAGAGCCGAACCGCCCGCGCTTGTCGTCCCCGGCATGTTCATAGGAGACCGTTATCGCAGCACTGAACTCTGCGCCTGCGCCCACACCTTGAAAGATGCGAAGCACGACCAGCAGGATTGGGGCTGCCCCACCGATGGAATCGTACGAAGGAATGAATCCCATCAGTCCCGTGGATCCGCCCATCAGGATAAGACTCCAAGACAATACCACCTTGCGTCCGAACTTATCTCCCAGAATGCCGAACACCAGTCCCGCAAGTGGGCGGGCGAGGAACCCGACGCCGAACGTAGCGAGGGCCGCCATTGCGCTTGCCGTCGAGTCCGATGAGGGGAAGAAGGTGGGGCCAATTACGAGTCCGGCCATCGCCGAATACAGAAAGAAATCGAAATATTCGAGAGCGGTGCCCACGACAACTGCGGGTCCGACGCGACGATGAGCAGCCTTGGCTGCTTGCGTATAAGCCGCACTAGGCGGTGTTGGATAACTCACTGGGTAACCTCCGATTCGTCCGGGTGGTCGATAGCTCCCCACCCAATTTGCCAGATTTGGCACGGCGTTCCATTAGTCGGCACGAACTATGATGCCCGTCACATAGGTCTGGTGTCAACGGTCCAGCGCTCCTACACGGGGTACTGAGAAAATGTCGATGAGATTCTCCCGTCTGTTCTTGGAGAGCTCTGCTGGTGTGCCCAGGCGCAGGTCGGCGGCTAACGCCTTGCGAGTCTCTGCGGGTGGACGTGGTTGGCCGTTAGGCGTCCGGCGTCTATGAGACTGCTAGTGGTCTGTCTCGGCTTTGTTTGAGAGTTTTGAGGGCGACGCGGCCGCGGGCTGGACGAGCCGACCATTTTTCCGCCGGCCACATCCAGTGCAGCGAACAGCGTCGCCGTTCCATGAGTCGATTCCTCGATGATGCCCTGGCTTCATCCCTTTGCAGGTGCAAAACCGGCTCTATGGGTGGGGGCGTACTCAAAAGCCTTGATCAGTTGGATCCGAAGTGCGGAATCCAGCAATATCCAATCGCCGCTTTGTTTCTGCGTAGACGTCCTCCGCCAGACTCCCTCGAGCTGCAGCCTGGGCATTCTCCCGTACATGCTCAGGAGAGGCTGTTCCGACAATGACTGTGGACACTTCCGTCCGCGTCATCACGAAGCGAAGGAGGAATCCCTGCACGTCGTCGCCATCCAGCAGATCGTCGAAGGCAAGATCCGCCGGCGATGCATGCCGGCTGTCCACAGTCCGTTTTGCCTGCGCCGCGCGTGCCGTTCCTCCCCGCACAATGACGCCCGCGCCGGAGGCGTTGATAAGCGGAAGATATTTTTCAAGAGAACGGTCGAGTGCGGAATACGGGACTTGGAACGTCTCGAATACGCCGAGGTCGATGTGGTCAAGGAGGTCCGGAAGAGTTGAGGATATGCCAATCGCCCGCACTTTGCCCTCCTCCCTGGCACGTTCCAGTGTCCCCAGCACGTCATCACGTTGAAGAACCGCAACGGATGGCCCAATGTGGACCTGCGCCAGGTCCAAATAATCAGTTCGAAGACGCGAAAGACTTTGCTCGATCCCTGCACGGATATTCGCGGGCGAATAGTCATGGACAAGAGGGCCGTTGGAAGGGCCATCCGGCTGGTGGTCCAGCGGACAGCCCACCTTGGACGCGAGCAGATATTCCGACCGACGGTGGCTTATATGGCGCCCGATGAGCTCCTCACTCTCCCCATAGTCGATCGAAGTATCGATGAATCCGATGCCTTCGTCCAGCACGGTATTGAGAAGCGCTTCTGCAACTCCCTTATCGAGTAAACGGGGCACGCGGTGCGACGCCCCCCGTAGCTCCATGGCGCCAAAACCCAGCACGGTACTGCGCTGCCCTGTACTTGTGAGGGGGCGTTCTTCGAAGCGAATCATGGGCTAAAGTACCTTTCTCCGGGCCTCATTGGCTGGACGCTCCATTCCATGCAGCATCGTTTCTTTGCTACTCATTCGGTGCGCCTTGGTAGCCGTGGTCATTCGCCGCCCTCGGTCTCTGAATGAGCAACTAGGGCGCGAGGCAGTTCCGCTGAATCGAGGAGGCTGTTGGTGTCCTGAGAATCAACGAGGTACTGGGCCTCTTCCGTTGTTTCCACGTTGGGCATGGACCCATTTAGGGGTTTCCTGCTTGTTTCTTTGAGGAAAAAGACGGAAATTAGTCCCAGAAGGGCAGCGCCCATCAGGTAGTAGGCGGGCACCATCTTGTTCCCGGTAACTCCGATAAGCGCCGCAACAACCAGTGGAGCCGTACCGCCAAAGGCAGCATTTCCCACATTGTATGCAAGCCCAAGAGCGCTGGAACGCGACGGCGTAGGGAACTGCTCAGGCAGCGAAGAAGCGTAGCTTGATGAAAACAGGGTTGCGCAGATCATGATGAAGAGTGTCCCGAGTTGTGCGCCCCAGAGCTGGCCGGACCCCATCATCATGAAAGCTGGAACCGGAAGCACGACGCCCAGAATAGCGCCGCTGAAGAGGATCCGCTTCCTGCCTATCTTGTCCGAGAACGAGGCAAAAAACTGGGTAGCGAAGGCTGCGAGGACGAACAAGGGGAAGATCACAAGTGTGCCGAGGGATCCCTGGAAACCGAGTGTCTGGTTCAGGTACGTGGGAGTGAACGACGTCATGGTGTAGGCAATGACATTGCCAGCCGCGGCGACGCCCATGACGGGCAGAATGAAGCGTCCGTGGGTCCGGATAACCTGCACAATGCCCGGATTTTTTGCCATCTCACCGGTTTTGCGGGATTCCTCAGCACGTTCCTTCAGGACTGCACTGAAGGTAGGGGATTCTTCGATCCGATAGCGGAAATACAGGGCTATCACAGCAAGCGGCCCGGCGATGAGAAAAGGAATACGCCAGCCGAAGGCTTGCATCTCGTCCTGACCAAGGCTTAGCTGAAGGACAGCCACCAGACCTGCTCCAACGGCAAATCCGAGGTAACTGGATCCCATAAATCCTACATAGAAGCCCCGTCGCTTATCTGGAGCGTATTCGCTCAGGAAAGTCGCACCACCGGTGTATTCTCCACTGGCTGAGAACCCTTGCAGCAGTTTCAGGAACACGAGAAGCGCCGGAGCCCAGAGCCCGACAACTGCGTAGCCCGGGAGCAGGCCGGTAGCAAACGTGGCGATGGACATCAGGAGCAGCGTAAACGTCAAAACCTTCCGTCGCCCGATCCGGTCTCCCAGCCATCCGAAGAAAACGCCGCCCAACGGCCGGGCAACGAATGTAACTGCGAATGTGCCATATAGGTACAGCGACTGGACTGTCGGATCGGCCTGCGGCAGAAAGACAGGGCCCATTACGGTTATGAGGTAGGCAAATACACCGAACTCATACCATTCGATGATGTTCCCGACGACTGTTCCGGCAACAGCGCGCTTCAAGGCGGCCTTGTTGACTATTCGGATGTCACTTATTTTCAAACGCCGCGTGTCACCATGGGCGCCGTCGGCGTTTCCGAATCTTTGGTCTCCAGTGGACATTGATATCCTTCGTCGATTCACTGATGCTGCGGTGAGGTCGCAGAGGACCGCAGCCCAATAGGCCGTGGTCTTGCATCGGTACGGACACGTAAGCAGCTATCTTCACGGTGATCCATAAGACATTCGCCAACGAAATACTTGCAAGCTTGTATCGCCTCCGATCCAGGCAACCGTGCCGAGCTAAATTCACCCCTTGTTTCGTGCCCCGACGATGGGCTTCGGTTGTGGCTTCCGGGGATCGAACGGCCGGCCCATGGTTCATTGTCATCCCATCATCTGGCGACTTTTAGCCCTGGGCGAAGCTCGACGCCGTCGCCGACGACACCGACGGCTTCGATGGGATAGCGCGTTTGGTTTTAGTCACCGTGGGTCTCCTGGGCTGCTACGGGTTCGGTAACGGGGAGGTTGACGAGGGCTTGGTACGCGCGGCGGACCATGTTCTGGTCGAGCGGCAGGTCTTCGTGGAAGAGGCGATAACTCCACCACCCCCACATGAGAGCGTCGACGGCTCGGGCGGAACCGTCGGAGAAGGAGCGGCGGAGGATCACGAGGGATTCTTCCTGGAATTCGCGGAGGAGGTCCGCCACCTGAGAGTTTCGTGCCCCGTAGTGGCGCATCTCCTCGTAGAGCCGGATGTCATCGAGCGTTGGGCTTGTCGTGCCGCACGTGGCGTCAACGAGCACATCAACTGCTTCGGCATTGTTCTGGGCGGCGCGCAGTGGGGCCGCGTATCGGGGCTCAAGGCCATCCCGGAGTGTCTCGAACGCACTGACGATCAGGGCCTCCAGATCGGAGAAGTAGTACGTTGTGGACCCCAGGGGCACACCAGCTTGCGAGGCAACACGCCGATACGACGCAGCGTGAACCCCTTCCGTGCCAATGATTTCGAGGGCTGCGCGCAGGATTCGCGACCGGCGGTCCGGGTCGTTCGGCTTGCCCTTTCGCACCGGTTCCTCCTCTGTCAGACCAAGTGCGTACAATGGTACACACTTTGACCTTGATGAAAGCGTGAAGGAGGATACGTGCACGGTGACATGCTGCAACAGCGCGCCAGGGACCGCGTCGAAGAGCTGCCGGGCGCTGGACTCGAGCATCCGTTCGGGCCCGACTGGGACGTGTTCAAGGTGGGGGAGAAGGTCTTCATGTTGATGACCGAGGTCACGGGACAACCCATCGTGATCGTCAAGGCCGATCCTGAAGATGGAAAATCACTTCGCGAGGAATACGGTGACATCACCCCCGGCTATCACATGAACAAGGAACACTGGATCACGCTGCACCCCGGCGGAACCCTGACGGAGACCCTCGTTGATGAGCTGGTTACCGAGTCTTACCTGCTCGTCGTCGAAAATCTGCCCAAGGCGAAGCGCCCCGTAGACCCCGTCCGGTTTGGCAGGACAGGCTGATGACCCTCTCCGGTGACCGGCTGCAACAGGCTGCCCGTAACACCGCGGCCGCACTGGGCGATGTCAGCAATGGGCGGCCGTTCACGCCCCACCTCGACGTGTGGAAGGTACGTGACAAGGTGTTCCTCATCATCACCAAAGACGACCCCGATCAGCAGATCATCACCGTCAAAGCCGACCCGCACCACGCAGACGCGCTACGCCGCGACCACGACACGATCACCCCCGGGCGGTACCTGAACAAACACCACTGGATCTCCGTCGGACCCGGCCCCGGCATCACAAAGCAGCTCATCGAAAACCTGGTTCAGGACTCCTACGACCTCGCCTCCCACCACACCCGCGAGCAGCGATCGTGACCGAACAACCGCCGTCGCTGTTCGAAATGGACGATTCCTCCAGGCCCCTAGCAGACCGGCTGCGCCCGCGCACCCTGGCCCACGTCCTCGGCCAGGACCACCTCCTTGCAGCAGATGCCCCGATCGGGCGCATGGTCGGCGCGCAACGACTCGTGTCGATGATCCTGTGGGGGCCACCTGGCTGCGGGAAGACCACCATCGCCCGCCTCCTCGCAGAGCAAACCAACCTGGCGTTCGAACCGCTCTCCGCCACCTTCTCGGGTGTCGCGGACCTTCGCAAGGTGTTCCAAGCAGCCCAGCGCCGCCGGGAGATCGGGCAGGGAACACTGCTCTTCGTCGACGAGATCCACCGCTTCAACCGTGCCCAACAGGACTCTTTCCTGCCCTACGTCGAAGACGGCACAATTGTCCTCGTCGGCGCAACCACCGAAAACCCCAGCTTCGAACTCAACGGCGCACTGCTGTCCCGCTGCCAGGTATTCGTCCTGAAACGCCTCGACGACGTGGCGCTCCACGCCCTCATCAACCGCGCCGAAGACATACTCGGTGCACCGCTGCCCTTGGACGAGAACGCCCGGCAGGCGCTCATCGCCATGGCAGATGGAGACGGCAGGTACCTGCTGAACATGATCGAACAGGTCCAATCGCTGCCCGCGCCCGTGGATCCGATAACCCTCGCGGCCGCGGTTCAGAAGCGCGCGCCGCTATACGACAAAGCGCAGGAAGGCCACTACAACCTCATCTCGGCGCTCCACAAGTCGATGCGCGGCTCGGACCCGGACGCGGCCCTGTACTGGTTGGCCCGAATGCTCGACGGCGGCGAGGACCCGTTGTTCATCGCCCGCCGCATTACACGCTTCGCCACCGAAGACATCGGCATGGCCGACCCCAACGCGGTACTGCAGGCCCTCGCCGCCTGGGACGTTTATGAACGTCTCGGTTCCCCGGAAGGCGAACTCGCGATCGGCCAAGCCGTGCTCTACCTCGCAACAGCGCCCAAGTCGATCGGCGTGTACCGCGGCTTCAACAAGGCCCGCGCCGCAGCACAACGCACCGGGTCTCTGATGCCACCAGCGCACATCCTCAACGCCCCCACCCGGTTGATGAAAGACCTCGGCTACGGCAAGGACTACCAATACGACCCGGACACCGACACCGGATTCTCCGGTGCCGACTACTTCCCCGACGCCATGCCCCGGGAGACCTTCTACGAACCCACAACCAACGGATACGAACGCGCCATCAGCGAACGGCTCCGCCACTGGGCACAACTGCGGACCGCTGGCCCACAGGCCTCTATCCACAACAACAACTCCATTACCCCAGAAACTGACTGAGCTTTTAGAAAGGACTTCACCCGTGACCGACACCAGCGGCACCCCTACCAACCAACACGCAGTTCGCCTCTGGCTGGGCATTCCCTACGCCGCCGCTGAACGGTTCCGCCGACCCACCCTGCTGCCCTTCAACCCGGACCTGCCCTACGACCAGAAGGGACCCGCACCGCTTCAAGCCGGAGACACCAGCTGGCTCGAAGCCGACAACGGGTTCAGTGAGGACTGCCTGAACCTCAACGTCTGGGCACCCGAAAATGCTGGTGACGAGCCACTCCCTGTGGTCGTTTACATCTTCGGTGGCGGGTGGGAGCTTGGGGCGAACACCCAGACCACCTCGAACGCGTCAGGCCTGGCCGCGACTGGTCGGGCAATCGGCGTCTCGATCAACTACCGGCTCGGCCCGTTCGGCTGGCTCTCCCTCTCCCACTATGGCGGTGCACTCGAGCAGGCCACGAACCTTGGCCTGCAGGACATCATCACCGCATTGCGATGGGTGCGGGAGAACATCGACCGATTCGGCGGGAACCCGGAGAACGTCACCGTCACCGGCCACAGTGCCGGCGCCTTCTCCGCCCTCGGCCTTCTTGCCGCGCCATCAGCCGACGACCTCTACCACCACATCGCCGCGTTCTCCGGCATGCCATCACGCCTGGTGCCGGCCTGGGGAGCGGAAGAGCGCGCGCTGGAAGTCCTCACCGAGCTGGGAATTCAGGACGATCCCGAACAGCTGTTGAAAGTGGACGCGAAGCGGCTCGCCGAGACGATGAGCAAAACGCAACTGTCAGACCCTGGTGCACGGCACGGTATCGACAACAACGTCATCGCAATCGTCGATGACCGCACTCAGCCCGGCGGCGTCATCGCCGATCATCCCCTGAAAGCCCTCGAGTCCGGACGCCACCGAGACGTCGACATATTGTTCAGCAGCGCCACTCACGAGACCGACTGGTGGGTCCAGCACAAGACGGACGAGTTCGACCCCCGCAGCATCAGCGACCTCGTCGATGAATTCGCCACCCGGAACCGCGTCCCACGCAGCCGCGCCCGAAAAATCATCGCTGCGTACGACGTCGAAAGGCGCACCCCGGTCGAGGCCCGCGGCGCATTGCTCACCGACTTCTCCTTCACCCTGCCTCAGGTCCGTGGCGCGCTCGCGCACGCCGCGGCTGGAGGGAGCGCGCATCTGCTCTCCGTCGGCCCTGTGGAAGGTGCGCATGCCGTCCACGGCACGGAGCTGTACGGCATCGTTGGCCAGATGCGACCTGGCGCCAGCGACGAGCAGGTACTCCGCGACACCTTCATTCGGGACGCCCTACTCTCCCTCGCATCGGGCACCACCGACCAATTGTGGGAGCCCGTGACCGCCACACCCACCACGAAGGGCATCGGCAACATGCCCTACGACGCCACCACCCACGCCAAGAACGTGCTCGAGATCTTCACGGACATCGAACGACCGTAACCACCGCCAACGGATTCGGATCTTTAGGATGACTCTGGATGTCACCGAGCGGCGCTTCACCCAAGTACCCATGACAGCAGGAATGACCGCGTCCCGCGACGTGAGCAGTTCAGCATGTGCTATTTGTCGTAAAGACGGGGATCAGTGCGTAGATTCATTTACCGGTGAACTCGATGGCGTCAAGGTCTTCTTTGTTATGAAAAGCGGCAACGGCACGCTTGTGGTCCTCAGTGGCAGCCAGGACTCCCTGCGCAAGGCCCTCACGGTCCAGTGCATCTCGGAGGGTGCCGTCCACAGAGCGGTTGGTAAGGAACTTTGTCAGTCCGAGGGCCAGAGGGGCCCGTCGGGAAAGCGCAGCACAGTAGGCCACGGCTTGGTCGTCAAAAGACTCGCCCTCCAGAACCTCGGCAACGAATCCCAGCTGTTTGCCTTCCTGCGCGGAGAACCTGCGCATGTTTAGCACCGCCTCCTTGGCACGGTGCAGGCCGATGGATTGGGCGAGAAGATAAGTTCCCCCCATGTCCGGCATGAGACCCATTTTCACGAAAGACTGTTGGAACCAGGCTTGCGGAGCGGCCAAGATGAGGTCACAGGCAAGGGCAAGGTTGAAACCGGCCCCCGAAGCAATGCCGTTCACGGCGGCCACGACCGGCTTCTGGAGGTTGTACAGGCCTTCGGTAATCTGGCGGCCGTAAGTCAGCACTTGATTCATCTCAGCCGGAGTGCGTTGCCCCATGCCTTGAATATCGCCACCGGAACAAAACGCACGGCCAGCACCCGTCAACATCAGCACCCGCACCTCAGGTTCAGCTCCTGACCGGACAATCTGCTCCACCAAGGCACGCTTGACTGGATCATCAAGCGCGTTCAAAGTGTCCGGTCCGTCCAGCCGACAGCGGAGTACCCCCGGTGCTGGGCGGTCAATCCTGAGGTCTGTCATGTCGGCACTCCCAGTAAGGAGCGGGGGCCCACCACGAGGTGGTGCAAGCCGACGTGGGTTTGTCGCCCCGTCACAGCTTCCAAATTGCTAGGCGTCAACAGCATCGCTGCTATCACAGTTCTCGTGGAACGGGCGAAATTCGGGAATCTGGCAAGCAGCGCCGTACTCAATACGTAGGCGTTGAACCAACTCCGATACTGAAGGAACATCGTCGATGAGGTCGATGCCTTGGCCGGCACTCCAGATGTCACGCCATGGTCGAGTCTTGGGCGGCAGATGATCATAATTGCCGCGGCCGGATGAGACCGGAAGATCCTCAGGATCCAAGCCAATTGAGGTGAGCGAGGGCCTCAACCAATTGGCCGGAACGGCAGTTACGCTGCTCGTGTAGATCAGATCAGTCGATCTCGCCTCCACAAGCATCCGCCGATAGGCGGGGGCAACATTCGCCTCTTTCGTCGCAATGAACCGAGTTCCCAGGTACGCAAGATCGGCCCCGAGGATCTCTGCGGACCTGATCGCGGCGCCGGTTGAAATGGTCCCGGCTAAGAGAACTGTGCCATCGAACATACTCCGCACCTGCGGAATAAAGACGAATGGGCTGAGTAACCCTGAGTGGCCACCTCCTCCGCCGACGATACAAGTCAGACCGTCGACGCCGGCGGAGATCGCCTTCTCAGCGAAGCGCATGCTCGTGACATCGTGAAAGACCTTGCCACCCCATCCCTGGACAACTCGGGTGAGTTCGGTCGGATCGCCCATCGCACTGACGATAACGTCCACACCATACCGAGCGCAGAGATCAAGGTCTTCTTTCATTTCATCAGCGGTCCTGCGACGAGAAAAATTTACTGCAAGGGGACCGATGATCGCGGAGGGATACAACTCGTGATGCTCGTCAAGGTCGCGGCGGATCTGGCGGAGCCAGTCCCCAAATTGTGCGAGGTCTGCGGCGTTGTGTCGGGGCAAAACGCCCATGATTCCCGATTTGCACGCTTCGCGGACCAAGTCGGGCCCGGACACCCCTGCCATAGGTGCGCACACAACTGGCAGAACGAGCGAGTTACGTTGTGCTGGATCCAATGACATGTTGTGCCCTCTGCTCTTTAGTCTTGGAGACTTGGTCGGCGGTTTCAGGTCGCCACACACCGAAAAATAGCGATGGCCCAACAGTAACATAGTTGTGTGTCACAAAGTAAGTTTCTGCCAACGTCCGTGAGCATCTGGCTTGTTGCCCCGTCGGTGTTAGCCCTTTTGGCGTCGATCGGCTTGGTCTACCAGCTCAGTGATCCACGGCCTGTGCCCGCGATGGAAAGTCAAGTCTTTGGGTAACCCCTCGACGGATGGGATGGAGTTTGAGATGTCGATGGTGATCCGTCCGCCAGCCATGGGAGCGTTTGTGATGTGGACGTCGCCAAAGGACGCGGGGAGGACTGGGTCCATCCACACGCCGCCTTGAGAAACGTGTGCGTCGTACCGCATCAGGCCTGTCACCAGCAATATGGGCGTTGTTGATGCCCAGGCCTGGGGTGAACATGCCGTCGGATAGGGCAGGGGTACGGCGAATTGTTCCCGGCTGAACCCGCAAAATAATTCAGGGAGGCGGCCACCGGAAAACTCGGCGGCCTCCAGCAGGGCGGTCGAGATCCGTTGAGCCTCGTCCACAAACCCATATCGCAGCAGTCCGGCTGCAATAATGGCATTGTCGTGGGGCCATACGGAACCGTTGTGATAGCTGGCGGGGTTATAGGCGCCCATGTCCGTGGCCAAGGTTCGGACGCCCCATCCGCTGAACATTTCGGGGGACATGAGGTGCTTCACCACCGACGGAGCCTTGTCCTCATCCACAAGTCCGAGCCATAGGCAGTGACCCATGTTGGAAGCGCAAGCGTCGACCTGGCGCTTCTTGCCGTCCAAGGCCACGGCGTAATAGCCACGTTCCGGCATCCAGAATTCCTCGTTGAAGCGCTTCTTTAACTGCAACATAAGATCGGCATACTCGTTCCCCAGGGCATCGTCGCCGGCGTCATAAGCCATCCAGGCGCGGGCCGCGTAGGCTCCGTAGACATACGCCTGCACCTCACACAGGGCTATCGGTGGCTCGGGCATACTTCCATCCGCGAAATTAATACCGTCCCAGGAATCCTTCCAGCCCTGATTAATCAACCCCCGATTGTTCAGGCGCTCATATTCGACGAAACCGTCGCCGTCTTTGTCCCCGTATTTCTGAATCCATTCCAGCGCGCGGTCTGCATGAGGCAGCAGAGCGGCAATGGTGTCCGCTGCAAATCCCCAGCGACTAACCGATCCGAGAACCATGACGAACAAAGGGGTCGCATCAACGCTGCCGTAATAGGTGGCTTTTCCTCCCAGCGCCAGTGCGCTTGAGACATCCAACCTGACCTCGTGCAAAATCTTGCCGGGTTCTTCTTCGCTAATTGGATCCACTATGCGTCCCTGGCGGTCGGCGAGCGTTTGCAGCGTGCCCAGCGCTAAGGAGGGATCAATTGGAAGCGACATCTCCGAAGCCCATAGTGAGTCCCGGCCAAAAAGGGTCATGAACCACGGTGCACCGGCGGCCACGACGACCCGGTCTGGGTGATTAGGGTCTTCGATCCTGAGTGCACCCAGATCGTCATAGCTACGCCGCATAGTCCGTTCAATCGACCGGTTCCCCATCTGCAGGACCGGAATCTTGGCCACCCACTGTTGTCGGCGTCGGTCACTGGGGGAGAGTTCGCCGTCGGCGTGAACGAAAGACGCTGGACGACTGCCGCCCTCGGTTTCGGGCATCACCGTCAGGGTTGTGCTCCACCGGCCGTGCGGTGGGATGGTCACCCTGTATGTCAGGGTTTCGGGCGTAACCTGTGCTCCTGGGGCACGAATAACAACGCCCTTTCGGACATCTTGCCAGGTGGCTTGAATGATCAGCTCATCGCCCCGGTTCTGGCGGGTTTGGTCCCAGCGCCTTTTGATTCGGGCCTCCTTCACTTCGAAAAGATCAGCGAAATCGGCCGCAACTCTAAGCGAAACCAGGCAGTCCACACTCGCCGGCGAGTAGTTCCGAACGGTGATCTGTTCGTGGATTCCTGACCCTACTTCGCGCAGCCGCTCCACAATAAGGGGGCTATCGGCACGTCCGCTAAGGCCGGGTACCCGCCCAGCAAATAGCGCGCGGTACGGCTCCTTCGTTTCAGCTCCCAACTCTTCTACGAGCTGGCCGTCTACGGACAAGCCCCAGTGCGACAGGATACGAGTGTCTTGGACGAAAAGACCATGCGGATGCTCAGGATGGATGTCACCATTCGCCAAGGAGATACAGAAAGACGAACCCTCAACCAGGGTTACCGTGCCTGCACCCAGAGGCCCCGCAGCGTTATCAACATTCCAACCGGACATTTCAGCCCTCCGAGTAGAGGCTAGCGCTGTTTAGCCACCGATGCGCTACACGTCCCAAGTGAACATTTCCTCGAAATGGACGCTACTCTCGCCTGTGCTTATAGGCCAGAGCGTGGACACCGGAAACGAGTAACTTTGGTGGATTCAGGAGGGGTACGAGCCGCTCAGAGGGCCTGAACTTTCTCGTCCAGCGACTGTTTAGCATCTTGTTCGATTCTCGTCATTCTCCTGTCGTACCACCCTCTCCGGACGGCTGCCGACTCCTTGGAGACGTGGGCTTCGGGCACCATCAGATCGGAACCATGTATTGTGCCCGCCCATTGGTGCAGGTCTGCTGTGCCACCGGAACGCCAGATTGCCTGGGCCAAAGCCGTTGTGTCGTCTCGGAAGGCATCACTAGTGCCGCACATGAGAAATGCGGGTGGGAAGCCGGAGAAATCTTCGTCGACCAGTCGGCCAAGAGCGAGGTGCGGATAGTCCGCAAGTATCGTGGGGGAGGCTTTTCCCAGGACGGCGTTCCACATCACGCGGTACATGCTGGCGAGGGCTTCAGAACTGCTTTCCAGTTGTTGATAGGAGTGCGAGCCCATCCGATCGTCAATCATGGCCCCGTCGATGACCAAGCCGGCATATTCCAGGGCGGCTGCCCGCGCTTCAAACGCTACTGCAGCGGCGAGGCCAGCACCGCCGCTGAGTCCATGCAGGAACAGGGCGTTCCGTGGATAGTTGAGTTTGTCTGCATGGGCTGCGACCCATCTAAAAGCATCAAGGGAATCCAGCATCCCGGCTGGGGCGGGGTTTTCGGGTGCCCGGCCGTATTCCACTGCAACGACGAGTAAGGACTGATCTTCTGCGATGTCCAAAATTTGGGGAAGATCCAGTGAGAGAGCCGCCCCTGAAACCATCCCGCCGCTATGCAACCAGACGATGGCACCACGTGTCGGCTGGCGTGCCGGACGTATGACATGCAGGGTCACGGAGCGTCCCTGCCGGCCCTGTATGACCTTCGTGCGAGCGGTGAACGTTCCATTACGAGTAATCTGATCTTCCCCTAGAACTAATTCCCTCTGCTGAATCATCGCTTCGAGCGCGGCCCGTTGGTCTTCGTGGCTTGGAATGCTGGCGACGAACGGTGCGATTTCTGGATCGTAGGGAGGGAGGGGACCGACGGCAGAGGGTTGAACTGACATTGACAATCCGTTTCTTAGGGCCGAATGCGGTACGAGTGATCGGGTGCAGGAATGAACCCCGCGCAGAGCCGAGTGCAATGAGCCAGCATGCTACTGCTCCGGCACCAAGACGGGCGGTGTAAGCACATCCAGTTCAGGAATATCGCCTGACCATGCTTCAACTTCAACGAGCGCGTGCTGGGCAGTAGTGGCCTGTGAAAGACTTGAGGACGGCCTGTCGGATGTCAGCACATTGGGATTGCCGTGGCGGCAGAACGATGGATCATCGGGATCGGGGTCGTACCAGGCCCCTGCTGAAAGCTGGACAACGCCCGGACGGATCGCAGCGGAAGTCACCAGGCCGGCCAGGCACCTTCCCCGGTCGTTTCGAACCAAGACAACCTGACCGTCCGAAAGTCCCCGGGCAGCGGCATCTTCAGGATTCATTCGAAGGGGCTCGCGTCCCTGTATTTTAGACTTTTGGCTGGTGGCCCCTATGTCCAGCTGGCTGTGTAGTTTGGTCTTAGGTTGATTCGCTATCAGATGCAGCTTGTAATCGCCAGCTGATCCAAGCCATTCGTCGGGCTCAATCCAAACGGGATGACCGGGGCAATCAGGGTAGCCGAAACTTTCGATCTTCGAGGAAAAAATCTCAATCTTGCCGCTGGGGGTGGCCAGTGGATTCCCAATTGGATCGCGCCGGAACTCGGAAAAAAGAACCTGATCCGGTTTTATCACGGGGATCTCAATCTTCTCGCTCGCCCAAAATGTGTCGAAATCCACGACGACTGTTCCCTTGTCAGCGAGCCTCTTCTGCCACCCGTCGTATAGATGGCGAAGCCAGCCCATAGTGTCCCGGTTTTCGGTGAAAACTTCACCCCGTCCCATCTTTTCCGCCACAGCGGCGAAAATATCGAAATCATCGCGTGCTTCTCCAGCGGGCGCCGTCAGAGCGTGCATGGGAAAGAACGTAGGGTCGTTACGGCCGGCCCCGTAATCGTTTCGCTCAAACGTCATGGTTGCAGGCAGTACTATATCGGCGTGCCGTGCGGTACTCGTCCAGAACTGTTCATTAACGATGACCGTTGCCGGCTTTGACCATGCTTTACGGAATTTGGCAAGGTCTTGGTGATGATGGAAGGGGTTGCCGCCGGCCCAATAGATCAATTCGATTTTCGGCAAAGTCAGACGGTTGCCATTGAAGTCGATCTGGCTGCCAGGTTCGAGCAACATGTCCGAGATCCGCGCTACGGGGATATAGGACGGTTCTTCGTTTCGCCCCTGGGGAAAGGACGGGGCGCTCGAGACCCGCAATGGCAATCCGACGTCCGCAGAAGAGCCATACCCATGCTGGAAACCACCGCCAGGCAGGCCTATCTGACCCAGCATGGCTGCCAGTGTCACACCGAGCCAAACAGGTTGCTCGCCATGCTGTTGCCGCTGCATCGACCAACTGATGTTAATCATCGTCCGCGAGGCTGCCATCTCGCGCGCAAGCCGAACGATTCGCTCAGCCGGTATCGACGTCAACTTTTCTGCCCATTGAGGATTCTTGGGCGCTCCGTCAATTTCACCGCGTACGTAGGACAAGAATTTGTTCGCCCCAACGCAATAGCGGTCCAGGAATTGCGAGTCAGCGAGGTTTTCAGCATCCAAAACGAAGGCCAGTGCCAGCATCAAAGCGGCATCACTGCCCGGAACGGGGGCGATCCATTCGGCCTGGGCCTCCCCATAAGTATCATCTGCGATTGGTGATACATCGATGAAGCGGCAGCCGCGCGCAACCGCGTCCTTAATTGCGTTGCGGGCGACATGGCGGCCAATTCCACCTGGGCCTATTCCACTGTTTTTTTCTGACAATCCGCCAAATGCAACGAACAGTTGCGTGTTCTGGCTGACCACGTCCCAGGATGTTGCCCTCGCCATAATTTCAACCGGGGGAGCGATGACGTGCGGAAGCAGGACGCCGGAGGCCCCGTAACTGTAGTCCGTCACACCTGCGACATATCCGCCGAGGGAGTTCAGGAATCTGTGGATTTGGCTTTGGGTGTGATGGAAACGGCCGGCGCTGGCCCATCCATATGAGCAGCCGTATACGGCCGTGGGGCCGTATTCCGCGTAGACCCGACTGAGTTCCGCACTTACCAGCTCTATGGCCCGTTCCCAAGACACCTCCACGAATGGCTCAGAACCACGTCCTGATCCACTCCCCGGTCCGTGCTCCAGCCATCCTGAACGAACGGCCGGGCGCAGCACGCGAGTTGGATGATGTTGCGCTGAGGCCACATTATCGAGAATGTCTCTGGGGTCCGGATCTCCAGACCAGGGTTTGACGGACTTTAGAGACGTTCCGTCGCTCTCAGCTTCGAAGGCTCCCCAGTGTGTCAAATGCGTGCCCATGCTTTGGGTCCCCTTGCGTCGTGTCCCGTACGTCGATCTGGATCCCGTTTACATCGTCAGACGTACCAGGCCACTTTGTAAACAGGCTAGGGCCAGAAACGGGGTGGTGAACATTGGAGTAGAGCCGAGAGCCGGTTCGTGTGCTCGGGGAAACTCCAACCCAACGCCCAGACATGGCTGGAACACGAACGAAACCATCGACCAACCTTGGTGAGTTGGCCAGTTCCGGAGGCGTAGTCGTGGGGCCAATATCGTGTCATATCGCTGAACTCTGAGTGTCCAAACGACGCCTGGAGCGGCGGTTCCGAAATCAGATACCGAAGCGTGAACCAAGAAGGGAAATCGAATGGATTTGACGATTCCGGCGGCCGCTGAGCGGTCCACTCAATCGCCCCACCTCACTGGCAACATGGGCTTCTTCAGCTGATCTTTAGCGTGATGGCCTACAACGCACCGATGGTAGTTGTCATCGGAATTATCCCGATCATGGTCGTGAGGGGGCCGGTATCGGAACTCCCATCTCCTTTGTCGTAGCCGGTATCATCCTGGCTCTGTTCTCAGTCGGATTCACCAGAATGGCAAGGGTGTTGCCAAATCCGGGCGGCTTCTATGCTCTTATCACTGCAGGTCTCGGCCGCCATGTAGGCCTGGGGTCCGGTTATATCGCTTTGCTCGCTTATTTCTGCGTCTACGCCGGCACCTTCTCGTTCGCTGGCATCGTAGCGGGAGAACTCATTACAAACACTCTGCATGGTCGGAGCTTCCCTGGTATGCCTGGGCGGCCTGCTTTTGGCTGGGTTCAGCGGTCCTCAGCTATTTCAAGGTCGAGTTGTCAGCTAAGGTTCTCACGATCTTCCTCTTCTCCGAACTGACTGTCATCGTTGTCTACTGCGCCTTGGTTTTCATTAATGGAGGTGCCAATGGTGCTGGCGTTTCCTTGGAGCCTCTGAGCCCGGCCCATTGGTTTGACGGAAACTTCAGTCTGGGAGTTCTCCTGGCGATCGGTATGTATGGTGGATTCGAGGTCACCGTGCTCTTCCGGGAGGAAGTACGTAATCCAGTCCGTGTCATCCCCCGTGCCACCTTCGCAGTCATTGCCATCGCCATGGCGACTTATGCATTGTCGTCGGTTGTATTCATATGTTCTTTGGGCATCGACAACGTAGTAGGGCTGGCACAGGAAGACCCGACCGGGGCAATGAATGCCAGTATTCACTCCTCTGGTGGAGAATTGCTCGCCACCCTTGCAGCAGTGATGGTCGTTACAAGTACCTTCGCGGTGATCCTGGCTGCGCACAACATCACTGCACGATACGTCTTCAACCTCAGCGCCGATAAGATCCTGCCTGCGAGGATGGCCTCAGTCCATAAGCGTCACGGATCGCCGCACATCGCCTCAATCATGACCAGCGCTGCTGCCCTCGTTCTCAATGCTGCCGCCGTTGTTTTCGGGCTGGATCCCCTCGTCTTCTACACGGCGGTACTTGGTATGACCAGTTTCATCGCCCTGGTCATCATCTTTGTCTGCAACATGTCCGTGGGAACCTATATGCGTCGTAACGGCGGCCAGCTCGCCTCCCCCTGGGCAACCGTTGCTTGCCCGATTCTGGCTGCAGTAGGCCTGGGCAGCGTCCTGGTGATGGCTGCAATAAACTTCCCCATGTTGGTTGGAGGTTCCGAAGCACTAGCCGGTGGACTCATGGCCTTTATCGTCGGTGTGTTCGTCCTGGGCGTAGTGACGGCGAGCGTCCATCGCCGTAAAAATGCTGATATTTACAGCCGCATCGGTCGGCAGTAATCTCCCGTTCCCAAGGTACTGACGACGGCGACGCCACCTCGGAAGGGGGCGTCGCCCTCGTCGTTTATCCACGCTGTTAGAGCCAGATGGGGCGACTGGCTGGCTCCGCTGATAGTTATCGTGGCGTCCTGCCCACGTAAGCGGTAGCGACTCCCAGTCCAGCCACGGTACGCATCAGCGGCATCCCCCTCGAGCAAGTCTGCGGCGGCCGCTGCCAGCAACGCCATGGCGTCGCGACCAGTGCTGAGATCAGCCCGTTTGTGGCACCCCGGTCATCCCAGGATTGCCCGTGCAAGCRTATCCATTCGCCTTCGTGTGGCGTGCAACTGCGGCCTGTCCGGTGGGGACTTCACGGTTGACACGGCGGACCGCGTCGTCCAACATCGTGGCGTCTACTGCGCACCGGACCTCCCATTCAGAATCCCCCGCAGATCCTACGTCAGCGGCTTCGCGGTTTCCGAGTCCGCCATGCTCTGCAAGGCTTACAGCACCAGACCGATCCGATCACCGCCGCCGGACCGGTGGTTGGTCACTGCCGCGAGGGAAACAAATCCTCCATCATCGAATTGGGAAACAACCGTTCCCGATACATGGCAGGAAAAGCGAAAACGCTGGCCGGGACCATCAAGTCCCGGCCAGCGTTTTAACGAGTTTTCAGTTCTGCGTACTTGACTCCGAAGTCATGGAACCGTCGGGCGTAACGACAATCTTGCCGATATGGGTTCTCTTCAGCATCGTTTCCTGAGCCTTACTGAGCTCAGAGAGCGGAAAGACCTCTTCTACGAGAGGCTTGATCTTTCCCTCCTCGATGAGACTGACAAGACGCGCAAAGGTCTCCGGCGTCGGGTTAGTGATCCCGTGCAACTCCAGATCCTTATAGATGAGCTCCCGAAGGTCAATGCGGCTCACCGGTCCACCGATGGCTCCTGCGGTCGCATATCGACCCCCACGCCGAAGCATGAGGAGCAAACTCTCGAACATGCTCCCCCCGACAACATCGATAACGACGTCGGCACCACGTTCACCGATGACAGCTGCTACGGCAGCCGCCAGGTCCGGTACGTCTCGAGCGACAAATCCGTCGACGCCGAGCTCCCGCAGCCGTGCCTCTTTGCCGGCACTCGCAATGGCGATAACACGGGCCCCACGTGCCTGCGCCAGCTGGATCGTCGCAGTGCCCACCCCGCCGGCTGCGCCGGTGACGACGACTGTCTCGCCGTCGCTCAGCCCGGTCCGGGCCAGCATCTCCTCGGCGGTGTCGTAAGAGCAGGGAAAAGTGGCGAGCTCAGCATCGCTGAGGTCGGCGCTCACCCGGTGGGCGTTCACGGACGGCACATGCACATACTCTGCGAAACCTCCGTCCCGGTCTCCACCCAGGTACTCAACAATCTGTGCACGGCGAGGAAGCTTCGGATCCCGAACAGACGGGTCTACGACGATTCGGGTACCGATCCGGCTGTTATCCACTCCTTCCCCGACTGCAACGATCGTTCCAGCTACAGAGGCCCCCTGAACACGGGGAAACGACATTTTCGTGTTATTCCARGTGGCGCCGGCATCGTCGTCGCGCCCCGACCGGCCGAGCTCCTCCGAGACAGACTCCTCGACGACCCGGTCGTACCATCCCGTGCGCGTGTTGATCTCGGTATTGTTGAGCGCGCATGCACCGACCTTGACCAGCACTTCTCCCGGCCCCGGAACAGGGGTCGGCACATCGGTCCGGTACACCAGCTGATCGAGACCGCCGTGGCCGACCAGCTGGACCGCAGCCATCATTGTGGGAATGTTCGTAATCGTGGTCACTGCTCTCTCTGTCATCTCTTAGTCCTCCAGCTTCTAAAGGTCGAGGCCAGGCTTGACCATGACGTGCTTCAGCTGGGAGTACTCGTCCAGCCCGTGCAGCGATAGTTCGCGGCCGTAGCCCGACTCACCGTATCCACCGAATGGCATCTCTGACACATTCGGCGTGTGTTGGTTGACCCAGACCGTGCCGAAGCGCAGTTCTTTGCTAAAGCGCAGAGTGCGCGCAAGATTGGTCGTCCACACGCTGGCCGACAGGCCGTAATTGACGTCGTTCGCGAGCTGCAGCATTTCGTCGTCGCTTTTTGCCGACTGGATACTCACTACCGGGCCGAACACTTCGCTCTGAACGATCTCGTCCGTCTGCTTGACGTCGGTGATCACAGTCGGTTCGATAAACCAGCCCGGACGATCTGCCTGTCGTCCGCCCTGCCTGATCGTGTTGCCGGCATCCCGTGCGCGTTCGATGAACCCGAGGACGGACTTCAGTTGCTTTTCTGAAATGACGGGTCCCAGCGTGGTGGCAGGATCGGATGGGTCGCCGAGGACAAGCTCGCTCACTTCCTTGCAGTACGCCTCGACGAATTCCTCGTAGACAGACTCTTCAACGATGATGCGGCAAGCAGCCGTGCAATCCTGGCCAGCGCCGGAATAGCCGAAAGTCACGAGGTCCCTGGCCGTCTCGCGAATCGGGCTATCCGCGAACACCAGCACCGGAGCCTTACCGCCAAGCTCCAGGCCCACCTTTTTGACGGTGTCCGCAGCCGTTGCCGCCACAAACTTGCCGGTCGAGGTTGCTCCGGTGAACGCGATCTTTCGAATTCCGGGGTGTTTGGCCATCGCAGTCCCCGCCGATCCGCTACCCAGGATGAGGTTGATTACGCCTTCAGGAAGGAAGCGGTTGGCGATCTCTACAAGCTTGAGGGTACTGAGTGGTGTCACGGTCGCCGGCTTGAGCAGCATTGTGTTGCCGGCTGCGAGGGCTGGCGCGATCTTCCAAGCTCCCATAAGGAGAGGATAGTTCCAGGGCGTGATGAGCCCGACGACACCGAGCGGCTCCCGCCGAACCCATGAGGTACTCTCGTTGTCGTACTCATCGACGGCGGGCGCCGTGGAGATGCGGGCAGCACCCGCGAAGAATCGAAGAACATCCACGACAGTCGGCACCACGAAGTCGCGTACGTCTCCGATCGGAAGGCCCACGTTCAGGCTCTCGATCCGCGCGAACTCCTCGATTTCCTGCTCGACGGCGTCAGCGATCTTAAGCAGCGCGGCCGCGCGCTCAGCAGGGGACGTGCTTCCCCATGTCTTGAACGCCTCCGAAGCTCGCTGCACGGCAGCATCGACGTCGGAATCAGACGCTATGGGGAATCTGGCGATTACTTCGCCGGTCGCCGGGTTGAATACGTTCGAAGCGTCTTCACCTTTCTCATCAGCGAGGTACGTTTCCGCAAAGGCCATAAAGTCCATGCTTTCCAGGGTCATTGTCGAGTTGCTCCTCAGTGGTCGTGGTCGTCGTCCAAGGTTGGGTCACTGTCAAGCTCAATCATCGCCTTGCCGCGGCGGTCGCCGCCTCGTAGATTTTCCGATGCGAGCACAGAAAAGTGAGCCCTGGCACAACTGACAACGATGCGCGGGCATCTGCACTGGCTTTCCGGGTGGGCCCGTCTGGGAACATGGAGATCTCATGATCTGTCATCGGTCACAAGATGCCGTCCGTTACTTCGTAATCTTCCCTAGCCCCTCGCTCGGGCACTTGGGGAAGGATGTTGGCAAGGCATGGATTTCAGTCGAGCGAGGCCGTTCGAACAACGCCATCTACCAAGTGAGGACAAAACAATGAAGCTTGACGCTTATGACTACATCATTGTTGGGGGAGGTTCCGCAGGTTGCGTCCTCGCGAACCGTTTGAGCGAAGATCCACAAAACCGGGTATTGGTCCTTGAAGCCGGTCACAGATACTCCTCACTTGATGTCCCCGTGCGGGTGCCTGCAGCATTCCTCTTCCTCATGGGCCACCCTTTCTACGACTGGCGTACCAAGTCGGAGCCAGAGACAGGGCTTAAGGGTCGTCGAATTGACCATTATCACGGCAGGGTCATGGGGGGAAGCAGCTCGATTAACGGGATGTTTTATCAGCGCGCCAATCCACTCGTCTACGAGCGCTGGGCCCAAGAGACCGGAACCGAAGAATGGGACTACGCTCACGTTCTTCCGTACTTTAAGCGGATCGAGACGTTCAAGGGATCGGATCCAACCGGTGAGTACCGAGGTCGATCGGGACCTATTCCAGTTAATCAGCATCATCACAACGGATCGCGAAACCCGTTGTTCGATGCGCTCTTTGAAGCGGCCGAGCAATCGGGCTACGAACTCGTCAACAACGTCAACGGCTACCGCCAAGAGGGCTTCT
>NZ_JBFRDV010000035.1:0-40194 GCF_052113945.1 Paenarthrobacter sp. RAF54_2 | reverse complement strand
CCTCTCACGAACCCCCGGCCAAGTCCGCTCCCTCGGCCCAAAACTCGGAGCACACAACAAACTCCTCAACGCACCCCCCACCAAAATCAACGTTCCATCGTGAGCATTCAACGGGGAGTTAGCCGCCTGGGAGCTGCCCGCGGTCCTTCCATCACAGACTCATGAAGGAAAGAATTCATGGCTGACTCAAGCAGCAATGCAAAAGCCGTTATCCAGAGGCTTGAAGACCAGCGGTATGACGCGGTCCTCGCCGGCGATGTGGACAGCTTCGAAGGGCTATGCCATCCGGAGCTCGTGTACACGCATTCGAGGGGCAACACGGATTCCTTGAAGGACTATACGGACAAGCTGCGCAGCGGCGTTGTCCGATACCACCGTATTGATCACCAGAGCGAAACAATCACAATCGTGGGCAATACAGCACTGGTCATTGTCCGAATGAACGCTGACCTGACAGTCAACGGGACTCCCATGACGATGAAGAACAGTGCCCTCGCAGTGTGGGTGAACGAAGAGGGTTCCTGGAAGTTCGTGGCCTATCAGGCCACACCCCTGCTGCACGCTTGAAGGCGACTGGCTGGTGCCGGTCCTGTTCCGCCCGGGTTTAGGCCGAAGCCAGCCCTCCGGCGTCGTTCGTCTGCGCCGGATGGATCCGCTCGCTGTCCGCTTCGGCTGCCGCGACGCGCGCATCGAAGTGAGCGGCCAGGAGTTCGCCGGAATGAACGATGTGCTGCTGCATGGCGGCCCGCGTTGCCGCTGAGTCCTTCGCCTTAATGCCCGCGAGCAGTTCAGCGTGGTCCTCCACGGTGGCCCGCGGCCAGCCCGGAATGGAGGAGTAGAACTGCCTCGGGACGTACCTGGTAACCAGGCCCAGCAACCAGATAATTTTGCGGGAATCGGCGAGCAGGTTGATCTCACGATGAAATGCGTGGTTCTTCTCTTCCAGCCCTTCATGATCGTTCCGGGCGGCGGCGGCGATCAGTTCGTGGTGCAGTGCCTCGAGCTCGGCCACGTCCCGCTCGGTTGCCTTGATGGCCGCACGGGCGGCGAGCTCCCCGCCGATGAGGGCCTGCACCTGGAAAAGGTCCCTGATGTCTTCGCCAGTGAGCGGACCCACGACGAATCCGCGCCTCGGCACCAGTCGGAGAAAGCCCTCCACACGCAAGGCTTGCAGCGCCTCTCGTGCCGGCGTGGTCGAGATGCCAAGGTCCTCACCAATGGTCTCAGGGCGAACCAGTGTCCCCGGCCTCAGTTCACCGGACATAATGAGGCCCCGGATATGTGCAGTCGCTTTCTCGCTCAGTTGCGGGCGAGCCTTGCTGCGTTGACTGCTGCTGGTCATGGTCTGCGCACTCTTTCTGGTCAATTTCCCCCACCTAACATACGGCATAGGCCGCGGCGCACCTGGTGTGCAGGGTCAGATAATGCGTTGTTCAGTGCGGTTGCGTGTTCGACGCCGATTGTCCACCTGACCAGATGCCATAGGAGCAATTACTTGTTTTTTGGGGACGGACGGGGAGGCAGGAAGTGCGTATAAACCCGGTACCCGTCATGACGGGAAATCATCTGCCTCGATGCGTTGCCTTCCGCTGAAATCCAAAGAAGAGAATTGTCCGGCATGACGGCTTCCACCGTTCCCTTCCGGAACAATTTTCCGCCCCACCAAATCTCTACACGCTGCCCGAGAGTACGTTGCCAATTTGGTTGCAGCTGAAGGTCCACCACTTGCTCCTGAATGAAGGTCGTCGAATTGGCGGGGGCCGCCCTGTCGGGTGTTCAGTGCCCCTCTTAGTAGGAGCGGGGTAATCCCAGGACCTTGGTAGCAACGAAGCTCTTGATCAGGTTGTTGTTGACCGGCGCCACTTGGAACATGCGCGTCTCGCGGAACTTTCGTTCCACGTCATACTCGTCCACGAAGCCGTAGCCCCCGTGGGTGTCCAGGCAGGCGTTGCCCGCCGCCCACGAAGCTTCTGAGGCAAGGTGCTTGGCCATGTTGGCCTCGGCGCCGCATGCCTCGCCGGCGTCGAAGAGGCGTGCTGCTTCGTATCGCATCATGTCTGCTGCCCGCACCTTCATGTAGGCGTCAGTGATGGGGAATTGCACACCCTGATTGGTCCCGATCTTCCGGCCGAAGACCTCACGGTTGTTGGCATACTCCACGCCCCGACGGGTGAACCAGTAACCGTCACCAATGGCCTCAGAGGCGAGCAGGATGCGTTCGGCGTTCCAGCCGTCGATCACGTAGCGGAAGCCCTTGCCGACCTCCCCGATCACTGCCGATGCCGGGACGCGCATGCCCTGGTAGAAGACCTGGTTGGTCGCGTAGTTGAACATGGTCCGGACTTTGAGCACCTTGAGCGTGTCCGGCTCCTCAGCCCGGACCTGGCGCAGATCGACCAGGAACAGGGTCAAACCGTGGGTCTTGTCGGTGCCCTTGCCCTCAGGCTTCGCGGACGTCCGGGCCAGTACCAAGGCGAGGTCCGATTCGTCGATCCGGCTGGTCCAGCTCTTATGCCCGGTGATGATAAAGTCGTCGCCGTCGCGCACAGCTGTGGTTTCGATGCTGGTCGTGTCCGATCCAGCCTTGTCCTCGGTGATTGAGAAGGCCTGCAGCCGAAGTGTGCCCGCGGCGATTTGGGGCAGGTACGCCTGCTTCTGGGCGTCGCTGCCGTGGCGCAGCAGGGCGCCCATTGTGTACATCTGCGCGTGGCAGGCCGCTGAATGGCCGCCCGACTTGTTGATCTCCTCCATGATGACGCTGGCCTCGGTCAGGCCCAGGCCGAGGCCGCCGTACTCGGTAGGGATCAGCGCGGAGAGCAGTCCCGCCTCCGTGAGGGTGTCTACGAATTCCTGTGGGTAGCGGCGGTTGCGGTCCGTCTCGCGCCAGTATTCGTCGGGAAATGCGGCGCAAAGCCGTCGCGTCGTCTCGCGCAACTGTTCGATTTCGGCCGTCAGGGTGGGCATAGTTGCTCCTTTGAGTGGATGGGCGACCCTTGAGTCACCCTCTGGAATCTGACGATACGGAATATATTGAGATATGGCAAGGAGTGACCAACTCTTGAAGCGCGCATCAGAATCCTTGACTTTACAGGCAAGAAGAGGGAAAACTGGCTGAGTCGCACAATATATTGGAACTTTAACAGCCGCTCTCATCGCTGAGGCTGCGGACACCAAGGAGAATAATCGATGACCAAAAAAGCAACCCAGTCAGGTGTTGGGGAAAACCGTGAGATACCGGGATGGACGGGCCGCTTGTTCGAGGACTTCTCGCCCGGAGACATCTACTACCACCCCTTCGGCAAAACAGTCACCGAAGCCGACAACCAGAACTTCACCTTGATGACACAGAACGTGGCGAAGACCCACGTGGACCGGAATTTCGCCAAAGCCACTGAGTTCGGCCTGCCGTTAGTCAACTCCACGTTCACGCTCGCCCTGGTCACAGGCCAATCGACCATCGATCTGTCCATGAATGTCTTCGCCAACATGGGCTGGGACGAGGTCCGGATGCCCAACCCGGTCTACGAAGGCGACACGATCTATTCACGCTCCAAGGTCCTCTCGACCAGGGAATCGAAGTCCCGCCCGAACCTCGGTCTGGTGACCGTTGCTACCGAAGGCTTCAACCAGAACAGCAAAATCGTCATCAGCTACCGCCGCACGTTCATGGTTTACAGGCAGGGCCATCTGCCCAGCGTCGCCTCTGCTCGTCCAGACGAGTCCAGCCTGCCTCTCATCGAGGACGCCCAGTGAGGTCGGCGACTGGGAGCATCACAACCGACTCCAATATGGTCGGCACAGAGGCCGTAGCGGCGGCTGTCACTGCACTGTTCGTTCCAGGTGACCGTCCGGAGCGCTTCGCGAAGGCCGCTGCTGCGGGCGCCGGCGTCGTAATCGTCGATCTGGAAGACGCCGTCGCACAGGACTCCAAGGCCAGTGCGCTGGCCTCGGTGCTGGCCGCTCTCACCCCAGGTGAGGACGGCGGGCGTGTGAGCGCCTTGGTGCGTGTGAACCCCATCGGTTCGAGCCAGCACGACGGCGAGATCCGCGCGCTGCTCGCCGCCGCCAAGGCGCCTGGGGCCGGACTGCTCGGCATCATGCTACCGAAGGCGGAAGATGCCGACGCCCTGCGGCAATTGCGCGCACAACTGCCCCAGCGCCTCGCCTTGGTTCCGTTGATTGAATCAGCAGCCGGCATGGTGAACGCGGTGCAGCTCGCCAGCGTACCTGGGGTGACGCGGATCGCCTTCGGCGCCATCGACTTCGCGCTGGACATCAATGCAGATGGCGGGGATCGGTTCCTGGACCATGCCCGCGCGCAGCTGGTCCTGGCCTCCCGGGTCGCCGGAATCGCCGCCCCGCTTGACTCCCCATCCACCGAGATCGCTGACAACGACAAGGTAGCCGACGCCGCCAAGCTCGCACGGAACTTCGGCTTCGGGGGGAAGCTGTGCATCCATCCGGCCCAGATAGCGGTGGTACGCCAAGCGTTCGCACCCACGAACGAAGAAATTCAATGGGCGCGTTCTGTTATCGGGGCCGTAGGGGGTGCCGCGCAGATGGAGGGACAGATGATCGACCGCCCGGTAACCGAGCGGGCCAAACGCATCCTGCAAAGGGCAGAGACGCGGCAGTAAAAGAAGAGGCCTCGGAGGGCAGCAGCGTAGTACCGTCACGGCCGGCGATTGCTTTAGTCGCTGAATCCCTTTAGTCGCTGTAGGGCAGCACGCGTTCTGTCGAGAGATCCCAAACTACGGCCTTCTGGCGTGTGTACATGGCCACCGAATCGAAACCGTTCTCCTTGCCGAATCCGCTCTGCTTCATCCCGCCAAACGGCACGGTCGGGTGAAACGAACGGTAGGTGTTGATCCAAACTGTTCCCGCGACAAGATTCTTGGAAAGGTACTGGATCGCCTTCGCGTCATTACTCCACACCTGAGCACTGAGACCGAATGGAGTGTTGTTCGCACGCGAGACTGCATCGTCCAAGCTGCCATACGGCAACAAACTGGCGACCGGCCCGAAAAACTCCTCGGTGGCCGCCGGATTATCGTCAACGACCTCACCGAGAACAGTCGGTTGATAGAAGGCGCCTTCCCTCAATTCGCCATCTTCGGCAGGCGCACCACCTGCCAAAAGCGTGGCTCCTTCCTCGACCGATCGCCGCACAAGATCGTCGACCCTGCTCCGATGCTGACGGTTAATGAGTGTGCCCATTTGGGAAGACTCCCGGCCAGGAAGTCCGACACGCACGGTCTTCGCGAGGGCTCCAACTTCTTCACGAACACGGTCATAGATTGACTCATGCACGAGGATACGGGAGCCAGCCACGCAGCTCTGACCGCTTTTGGCGAAGTTCGAGTGAAGCACCGACGGGATGGCTACATCCAAATCGGCGTCCGGCAACAGGATGGCAGGACTCTTTCCTCCCAGTTCCAGGACGGTCGGCACGATGTTGGTGGCCGACTGGGTGAGCACGGCACGGCCAGATAAGGGCCCGCCGGTAAAGGCGATCATCCCGATGTTCGGGTGTTGACTAAGAAGGGGTCCTACGATTGCTCCGCGGCCCGTAACAACATTGATGACCCCTCGTGGGAACCCCGCCTCGAGCGCGAGTTCCACCAGCCTGAAATTGAGTAGAGGGGCGACTTCCGGCGCCTTAATGACAATGCAGTTACCCGCAGCCAGCGCCGGCCCCGCCTTCATTGCAACGAAATTGGCGTTTCCGTTGTAAGGACTGATTCCTGCCACCACCCCAAATGGCTCGCGCAACTCATAGGAGAGCCGTTCCGGCAACTGAACAAAGGATCGACCCTCGATCTTGTCTGCAATGCCCGCGTAGTACCTCAGCGTCCGCTCACATGATCCCAGCTCCGCCAGCACTTCTCGACGGAGATGACCCACATCGGCTACCTCGATGTCGGCGAGCTCCTCACGATGTTCCACTATGCGATCCGCCCATGCCGACAACAGCTTCGCACGCACCTCAGGAGCCGCGTGCCGCCAGGATGACTCATAGGTCTGCTGAGCACCTTGGACGATCCAGTCCAGCTCCTCAGCGGTCACTTCGTACAGCTCACCAATCTGCCTGCTGGTCGAAGGATTCTCAATCGGCATGATGTGTCCGGACCGTGGAGTCACTACTCCCTCATGTGAGATGTAACCGACCGTCCGCCGAATATCCGCTACGTTCACCGTCATGCGTGTTACCCATTCTCTCGCAAACCAGCCAAGCAACTCAGCAGGTTCTTATCGTTCAGTTCCCTCGCCAATGTATGACGAGTTAAATTCGGGGTTGCAGTAGAGACGCCTGGCAGGTGTCCTTGCTCGGTGCGCAACCGGCACCGTCCGTGCAGCAATTCCGTTTTTCAATGCCGCAATTTGGACAGGAAGGTACACCCTTGGCTCATTACTAGTCATAGTGACCAGTAACGCAGTCAATTGACCAATGATATTCAGTGATAGGGATATCAACGAGTCTCATAGTATTCAGTTGTGAACTACGAGTCGCGACAAAAACTCCGCAGGTAGAAGGCGTCTCGACGCACACAGAAGCCCGCTACAGAGCCATGCCCTTCGGTAATAGGTCCATCACAAGACAATATTTGCTATCGCTCTCAAAACCGCTCAGGATGAATTAGCTCGCTGTGATCTCCGTCACCGACAGGGTCGCGAGGATCTACGTTGCGATGAAAATTAACGGCAGAAATGGGCCTGCCGAAAGAAAGGGATTTAGATGTCGATGACGATGTCAGCAAACCGGTTCGAAAACAAGATTGCCTTTGTGACAGGGCAGGCAAGGGAATCGGCCGGGCAACCGCCATTGCGTTCGCACAGGAAGGAGCGCGCCTCGCCCTGGCGGATTTCGACGATGAAGCCAACAGCGAGACCGCCAAAATCATCCGCAATGAAGGCGGGGAGGCAATTACCCTCCATGTCGATGTGACGTCGGAGGACGAGGTGCGCTCGGCCGTCAATGAGACGATGAGCGAATTCGGAAGGCTCGACGTCGCGTTCAACAACGTCGGCCGGATACAGAAACCCATACCGTTGGCCGAATCAACTGTTGATGAGTGGCGGCTGATCATGGACACGAACGCGCTCGGCGTGTTCCTTGGCATGAAGTACCAAATCCCCGCGCTCCTGAAGAGCGGCGGCGGTGCCATCGTAAACACTGCCTCCGGTGCGGGGCTGCGCGGACGAAGAGGCCTCGCCCTGTACACGGCGGCCAAGCATGCAGTTGCGGGGCTAACCAGGGCAGCAAGTCTCGACTACGCGCGCCAGGGTATCCGCGTAAATGCAGTAGCCCCTGGACCGGTCGACACCGAACTGGCACATGTGGTCACGGGTGGCAGCCAGGACGGCATCGCCGCCATGGAGTCGACGCAGCCAATTGGACGCCTCGGCCGGCCTGAGGAGATTGCCTCAGCAGTCCTCTGGCTCGCCTCACCGCAAGCCGGTTACACCTTGGGAACCGTGGTGCCCGTCGACGGCGGACGCACTGCCGAATAGTCCGGGTCGATCACTGCCAAATCCAATCCAACCACTTCAGCAAAGGAGCTAACGTGGCCAGCACAAATTCACTAACCGCAACATCCAAATCGGTGGGCGGCACCCAGCTGGAGAAGTCCCGCGCACGTCGCGCTGCCGCATCGGCTCTCGTAGGTGGTGCTCTCGAATACTACGACTTCTTCCTTTACTCTCTGGCTGCGGCAATAGTCTTCCCCACGCTGATGTTCCCGACCGGCACCAGCGCCGCCACTGGAATTCTGCTTTCCCTCGGCACACTCGGGGTTGGTTATGTGGCACGCCCAGCCGGCGCGGTAATCTTTTCGCATTTCGGGGACAAATTCGGCCGGAAGCGCATCTTGGTCTTGACAATCGTGCTGATGGGGCTGTCGACATTCATTATCGGCTTCCTTCCGACGTATGAGCAGGTTGGATTTTTGGCGCCAGCCCTTCTAGTAGTTATGCGGCTATTTCAGGGACTATCTGCGGGCGCAGAAACGACCGGAGCCAGTACGCTTACGCTCGAGTCCGCCCCGCACGGCAGGAGGGCCTTCTACACCTCGTTTACACAGTCAGGAAATTCCATCGGCTTCGTACTCGCGAACGTCGCATTCCTGCCGATTGCGGCCCTCCCCCATGATCTCTTGTTCTCCTGGGGGTGGCGCATCCCCTTCTTCGCCAGTGCCATTGTTGTGGCTGTCGCGCTGATTATGCGTTCGAAGCTCGAGGAGGCAGTCATCTTCATCAAAGAGGTCGTAGAGGAGCATAAGGAGGTCAAAATACCACTCATTACCGCTCTCCGCCGCTACCCTTGGGGCATTATCAAAGTTCTGCTGCTTACGACGAGCGCGTCAATCGGCACCATGCTTTTCACGTTCGGACTGGCCTTTGCCACCCGACCTGAATTTGGGATCGAGATCTCCTATACCACGATGATTTGGGCCTCTATCGCAGGATACGGACTCAATGCGATTGCCCAACCCTTCTGGGGGCTTCTTTCGGATCGTATCGGTCGCCGTCCMGTGATCATATTCGGTTCCATTACTTCGGCGGCAATGACTTTCGCATATTTCGGCGCCATCGTTATGCACAACATTCCAATGATATTTGTGTCAATCGTGGGTGCTTTCTCCATCTTCTACGCTGCCGTGAACGCCGTAAGTCAAACGTTCTCAGGTGAGCTGTTTGACGTCCGGGTTCGATACTCCGCGTCAGCAGTGGGCTTCAACGCAGGGATCGTGGTGGTCGGCTTTGTGCCTGCCATCGCCACGGCATTCGTTACGAGAGACAACTGGTTGGCAGCTCCAATCATCGTCACGATCACATGCATAGCAGCAGCGTTTGCGGCTCTGTTCTCGAAGGAAACGAACAAGGTACCACTCGAAGACCTTGGATAGGGCCGGGGCCAACTGAGCGGAACTTGTCTCCTCGACACTGAAGCTGCAAGGTTCGCAGGAGCTATATTCCGGGGAAGGGCGGCGAAGACCAAGTCTTCGGCGCCCTTCCTCATGGAGGATGCCCCGGCCCCCGAATTTACGGATAGCACTGGGAAATGGAGGTATCACAAATCGGTATTGGTGAGGCCGATCCATAACGGACAGTATGGAGTACATCATCTTCCATGCCTAGCTGGCCCTTCTTTACGCCACACTCCCCCAGGCACTGACACGAGCACCGCGCGAAAGATAAAGAGATGCTTCAAAACACCAATACTTCCGGTTCCACCCCCGCACAGTCCGGACCCGCGCCGGAGGCCGACTCCCGTAAGGTCCTTCGGGGCAGAGGCGCTGCTCTGGCCCGCAACATGGAGGCCAGCCTCAGCGTCCCAACTGCCTCGACCATGAGGACCTTCGAGGTCTCCGGTCTCATGGAGTGGCGCGACAGGCTCCGCGGCCAGGGATTCAACGTTCCAATTGCGGCTGTGCTCGCCACAGCTATGGCGCGGGCTGCACAGCATCAGGTTGCTGCGGTGCGTCGCCGCATTGAAAGCGACGGTTCCGATCTGGTGCTTGTGGAAGAGGGCACAGTCAACCTCGGAGTTGCGGTCGACGTCGAAACTTCAGCTGGGCACTCCATCATGGTGCCGGTCATCCAGGACGCAGGAAGTCTTACCTTCCCGGAACTGGTTGAGCGTCTTGGCCAGCTTTCTCAAGAGTGCAGGGCTGGCACTATTTCGGTCGCCAAGCTGCGCGGTGCGTCCCTCATCCTCACCAGCACGGGCCGTTTTGGTTCTACAACAGGTGTACCGCTGCTTCCCGCCGGTCCGGGCATCATCGTTGCCGCTGGGGCCATCGGTGTCCCAGCGGGACTCGAAAAACTGGCGGCCACTCATCCCGTGGACCCCGTTTTGACGTTGTCTTCAACATATGACCACCGTGCCATTCAGGGAGCAGACTCCGGAAGCTTCTTGGGCGCCATCGAAAAATTCCTGCGGTCGCAGGAGTTCCTTGCGCAGCTGGAACAGGAAATACTCCAGAATGAGCCTGACCCCCTCCTTGACCTCTCGGCGTCGTTACAGTCCGATGCAGTACGGTTGGCCGAGTTCAATGGAACGGCCAGCACAGCAGTCGCCCGGCTGGAGCCAGTACGCGCACGCGTCGAAGGGTCCTGGCTGCCCGACGGCGTCGAAGTCGAGTTCTCACATCTGTCCGATCCGGAAGCCCGGACCTGGCTCGCCAACCTGATCAGGCACGGAACCCCTCAGCCTGCCTCGGACCGCCGCTTGCAAGCGCTGCGGCTTGCAACCGAGATCGATGTCTTTGAAACGTACTTGCAGACGCAGTTCCTCGGGCAGAAAACCCTGTCCGTTCAAGGCCTTGAGTCCTCTGTGCTGGCATTGGCCGAATTGGCCGGACAGGCCGCCGGGAAGGGATACACGGAAACTGTGCTGGGCATGGCCCACCGCGGCCGGCTAAGCATCATGGCGCACATCCTCAATTGGCCCATGGAGCGGATTCTGGCCGAGTTCCTGCCTACTGCGCACTCTACAGAGTTCGCGCGTTCGGGGGATGTCCGGCAGCACCTGGGCGGTAGCGGCACGTTCACCGACACTGACGGTTCATCCCTGGGCGTGATGCTGGAGCAAAACCCCAGCCATCTTGAATTTGTTTCGCCGGTAGCCCTCGGCGCCGCAAGGGCCAAGCAGGACGACCTCATTGCCCGGGGCCTTGCCCCCAATGATGCGCGCCGTAGAGTGCTCCCCGTCCTGCTGCATGGAGATGCTGCTTTCACGGGTCAAGGCGTGGTGTACGAGACCTTCAACCTGCAACGGCTCGAACCCTACAACGTGGGCGGAACCATCCACATTGTCCAGGACAACCGGCTGGGATTCACAGCCACTCCGTTCCAACTCCGGTCAACAACGTGGCCCTCCGACGTCATCCGAGGCTTTGACGTACCCGTCATCCACACCGATGCCGATGATGTTGACGCCAATCTCATGGCAGCCACGATTGCCTTCGAATACCGCGAGCGATTTGGCGCGGACATCGTGATCCACGTCCAGGGTTACCGGCGCCATGGCCATAACGAAACTGACGAGCCACGCTACACCCAGCCCGTCTACTACAGCGACATCGACGAGCACCCCCCTGTGCATGAGATCTACGCGTCCACCCTGACGGCGGCCGGGCTGGTGGCAGACACCTATGTCGCAGATACTCGGGCCGCTGCGAGGAAACGCTTGGTTGGGGCCTTGGAGAAGGCCAGGGTCTTCGATCTCAATTCAGTGGTCACGCAGGAATTCCATTCTCGCCCGGATGTCCACGAGAAGTTGGGATCCATCACCGCATCCTGGGTCTCCGAGGTCCTGGACATATCAGAACAGTCCCGCGATGACGTCGCCATCCACCCGAAGCTGATGAAACAGTTCGACAAGAAGCGCGCACTGCGTGACCGGAACTTCGTGATTGACTGGGGCCAGGCAGAGCTGCTTGCCCTTAAGCTCATCAACCAGGCCGGAGTCCCCTTGCGGCTTACGGGTGAAGATGTAGAGCGCGGAACGTTCAGCCACAGGCACATCGTGGTCCACGATGTTCAAACCGGAGACAAGTCCGAGCGGCTGACGTTTACCGATGCACCCTTCCTCGTGGCGAACACCCCTCTGACCGAAGTAGCCACCGTCGGCTTCGAATACGGCTACGGCCGTACGAACACCGGCTCACTCCAGCTGTGGGAGGCGCAGTTCGGTGACTTCGTGAACGTGGCCCAGGTCATCTTCGATCAGTTCATCATGGCCGGGCGTGACAAGTGGGGCCGCGAAAGCCGCTTTGTGGCGCTGCTCCCCCATGGCTGGGAAGGTGCCGGCCCCGAGCACTCTTCAGCGCGTCTGGAGCGGTTCCTTCAGCTGGCTGCCCGGGACAACGCCCGCATCCTGGTTCCCACCACTGCAGCCCAATACTTCAACGCCTTGGTTAACGCCGCCGCAATGGATGAACCACGCCCGCACATCATCTTTACGCCTAAGTCTTTGCTGAGGGCCGAGTCCGCCAAGTCTCCCACTGAGGACTTCACGGCGGCCACCTTCCACCCGGTACTCGCGACAGGGGAAGCCATTGACCTCACCCGTCGCCTCGTGCTTTGCTCCGGCAAGGTGGGCGCAGAGGCCAAGGAGCGTCTGGGTGAAGGCGTTCGTCTGCTACGCATCGAACAGCTCTACCCGTTCCCTCACGAAGCGATCATGAGGGAAGTCGCGGCTGCCGGCGAACTGGAAGAGATCGTCTGGCTTCAGGAAGAACCCGAAAACATGGGCGCATGGAGTTACGTCCTGCCTAAGCTGCTCAAAATGGGTTTGAGCCGGTTCCGTCTGGGCTACATAGGCAGGCCAGAAGCAGCATCCCCCGCCGAAGGCTACTCATCCGAGCACAAAGCCGCCCAGGAACGCCTGTTGGCGACAGCGGCCCAGACTGGCGCCGTCGACTTCCGCATCGGGTAACCCTTAGGACACTCGTCCAAGCGGGCTGGCGTGACGATCCTTGTGGAGGTGCCTGGGCGCGCTCCGGCTCCAACCTCCGGGCACCCCGGACTACGAACAGTTAATGCAAGGGAAAGGAAACATCATGGAATACCGCTACTTGGGACGTTCAGGGCTCAAGGTCTCCACCATCACCCTCGGAGCGATGATGTTTGGCGGTCGTGGCTTTTTCGCGTATGCCGGCAGCACTGGGCTTGATGAAGCAAAGCGGCTGCTGGATGTCGCGTTCGATCACGGAGTGAATCTGGTCGACACTGCAAACGTGTACTCCTACGGCGCGTCTGAGGAGATGCTGGGCAAGGCGCTGAAAGGTCGTCGCGACCGCACGCTCGTCGCCACGAAGGTGCGAATGGCCATGGCTGACGGCCCCAACGACGGCGGTCTCTCCCGGCATCACATCATCGCCCAATGCGAGGCCAGCCTGCGTCGCCTGGGCACGGATCACATCGACCTGTATCAGGTACACGAGTGGGATGGACAGGTTCCTCTCGAGGAGACACTCGAAGCACTGGACTCACTGGTGCGTTCCGGCAAAGTCAGGTACATCGGCAGTTCGAACTATGCGGGCTGGCAACTGATGAAAGCCCTCGGGGTGTCCCAGCGGATGGGGTATCAGCCATTCGTCTCGCAGCAAATTCACTACACGCTGCAGGCACGCGAGGCCGAGTACGAACTGCTCCCAATCGCCGAGGACGCAGGTGTCGGAGTGCTGGTCTGGAGCCCACTGGCTGGTGGCCTGCTATCGGGCAAGTACCGGCGAGGGCAGGCTGCACCTGAGGGCGCTCGTCAGCTCGCAGAATGGAATGAGCCCCCGGTGCGTGACGAGGGCGCTCTGTATGACATCGTGGACGAGCTCGTCGCAATCGGCGACTCCCGCGGAATCTCCGCCGCCCAGGTCTCGCTGGCATGGCTGCTGGGCCGGCCCGGGATGTCATCGCTCGTGGTGGGCGCCAGGACTGAGCAGCAACTCTTGGACAACCTCGCCGCTGCCGATCTTACACTCACGGCAGAGGAGTGCGCCCGGCTGGATAAGGTCTCCGCACCACCGCTGATCTACCCATATTGGCACCACGCCAAGTCCGCTTCGGACCGTCTGGGTCCGCACGACATCGTTGCCAAAGAAGCACTACGCAACAGCCAGGCGTAGCGGAGACCAAAGATTCACGCCGTCGTAAACGTTCTGCCGGCATGGTGTCTAGGAGTCGGGAGAAATCATCGTCGAATCAAATTCCTGAGTGGCCGCCCAGCTGGCGAGCAGGATGAGCCTATCGGCTGATTCGGAGCCCTCGTCCGGGGTGAACGTGGCGATGGACAGTCCTGGCTCGCCCGGCATTTCGAAAACATCGTAGGTAAGGTCCATGGTGCCCACCTCGGGGTGCGCATAGGCTTTCTGGCCGGTGCGGTGCTCGTGGACGTCCTGGTCCGCCCAGTCCTTCCGAAACTGGAGACTGCGGGTGGCAAGCTCGCCGATGAGTTCTGTGATCTCGGCATTGAGGGGGGCGCGACCGGCTTCGTAGCGGAGCATCGCTGCGGTAAGGCTGCACGCGAGGGGCCAGTCGGCGTAGTAATCCTTCGCCCGTGAGTCGAGGAAGATGAAGCGAGCCATGTTGGGCCGGTCGGAGTCGAAATGCAGCGAGAAGAGCGCCCGCCCCAGCAGGTTCGATGCGACGAGGTCTTGGCGGGCGTTATAGACGACGGCGGGCATCGCCAGATTGTCGAGCACCCGCTGGACCGACGGACGGACGCCGGCAGCCGCCGTCGTTTTTGTCCGTCTGTCGGCTGCCGATGGGGTGAGGCGGGCGAGGTCGAGGAGGTGTTCGCGTTCGACGTCGGTCAGATGCAGGGCGCGGGCGATCGCGTTAAGAACGCTTTCGGAGGCCCCATGGATGTTGCCGCGCTCCAGCCGCGTGTAGTAGTCGACGCTGACGCCGGCAAGTTGGGCGGCCTCTTCGCGGCGGAGCCCCGGGACACGTCGTTCGTCCCCAAAGTCGGGCAGTCCGGCCTCTGCGAGGGTGATGTTGGCACGCCGCGCTACCAGGAATTTCCGAATGTCGTCTTTCTTGCTCACGTCATCACCGTACGGCCGCAGTCTCTCCTGCTCCAAGGGCGCCGGGGTCAGACACCCATGGCGCGGCGCATGATTGAGTCGAAGGCGCGGTCCGAGAGCAGCCGGCGCAGGAACACAAGGGGCCGGGCCCCGAAGCCGACGCGGTAGCGGGTACGCGGCCGTCGGGCATTGGCGATCTTGACGATGGTCTTGCCAATTACTGCCGGCTCCGAGGTGGTACGCGCGTTCGGCGCTGAGCTCGCGGCGAGGGCCCTGGCGGCACCGTTAGCCATGGTGGCGTATGCGCCGGTACTGGAGGTTTCTTTGAGCTTCTCCGCAGCGATGGCGCCCCACTCGGTGCGGATCGAGCCGGGCTGGACGACCACGACGCGGATGCCGTGCTGCGCGGTCTCCATGCGCAGGGCGTCGCTGAGGGCCTCGACCGCGTACTTGCTGGCGTGGTACCAGCCGCCTAGGACGGTGGTGAATTCGCCGCCCATGGAGCTGATGTTGATGACCGTGCCACTGTGCTGGGCGCGCATGTGCGGCAGGACGAGCTGCGTCAGGCGGGCCAGACCGAAGATGTTGACCTCCATCTGAGCGCGCGCCTCGACCATCGGAACGTCTTCGATGGAGCCGTAGGCGCCGTAACCGGCGTTGTTGACCAGGACGTCTACGCGTCCCGACTCGCGGATGATGCTTTCGACCGCCGTGCGGATCGAGTCGTCGTCGGTGACGTCCAGGCAGAGGATGTTGACGCCTGCGTCCTGAAGCGCCGACATCCGCTCTGTGCGCCGTGCGGCGCCGTAGACGGTGTAGCCCGCTTCCTTCAGGCGCAGCGCCGTGTCGGCTCCGATCCCGGAGGAGGCGCCGGTGACCAGAGCCACTTTGGTGGGTGTGTACATATCGTTTTCCTTGTCATTCTCTTGCCGTGATGCGTTGATGGAAGTTCCGGCGACGATGGCAGTGGTCGGACCATCCAACTGGTTAGTTACACGTTAGGCCAGCACGCCTCGCCTGTCAACTGACTAGTTGGTTGTATAATCGGAATCATGACTTCCCGGGACTCCGCCGCAACAAAAAAGCGCATCCTCGACGCCGCCACCGCCGAGTTCGCCGAGTACGGACTGGCTGGCGCACGCGTCGACCGGATCGCGATTCGCGCCGAAGCCAACAAGCAGCTCATCTACGCCTACTTCGGCAACAAGGAGGACCTGTTCGACAACGCTCTCGCGGCCAACATCTCCCCGTTGCTCGACACGGTGCCCTTCACCGCCGACGACCTCCCCGCGTACGCTGCGGCCCTGTTCGACTTCGCGGTCGCGCACCCGCAGCTGGTTCGGCTCGCGCGCTGGCACCAGCTCGAACGGCCCGGTGTCATGAATCAACTACCCGAAACCGCAGCCTCGAACACGCTCAAGCTCGACGCGATGGCTGCCGCCCAGCAGAGCGGCAAAATCAGCGACGAGTTATCCGCCGACCAATTGTTAGCGCTCCTGCTCACGCTGATCCACGGAGGCGCCGAGACCCACATCGCCTCCGAGGACGGACTCGCAATCCAGCGAGAAACGCTCGTCGCGGCCGTGCGGCGGCTCACCTTCCCCACCTGATCAGCTAACGGCCGAGGATACCTCACTGACATCGCGTCCGGCACGCAAGAGCTGCTACTTCACGATGGTGGCAGTCGACGACCAGAGACCTCCGCTCAGGTGACGCTGCTCGCGAGCAGACGAGTTTGGGGTAGGGCTGATCCGCGAGCTGGCTGGTATCGGTCCCTGAAGAAGGCCCGATCTTCCCAGCCCGCCATTGTATTCGCACCTGAGCCGTGCAGGTCAGAGGGTGAGGAGGACCTTTATGGCGGTACGCTCGTCCATCGCCTTGTAGCCTTCCGCTGCCCGGTCGAGCGGCAGGGTGAGGTCGAAGACCTTGCCCGGATCGATCTTTCGATCCCAGACCATCTGGATCAGGTCCGGCAGGAACCGGCGCACAGGTGCGGGGCCGCCGAGGGTGTGGATGCCGGCAAAGAACATCTCGATGCCGGGGATCTTCACGTCGTAGTTCACCCCAACATAACCAAGGTGTCCGCCGCCGCGGGTGGCGCCAATGGCCTGCATGAACGACTCCTGGGTCCCTACGGCTTCGACCACCGAGTGCGCACCCAGTCCGCCCGTCAGTTCCTTGATCCTGGCAACGCCCTCATCGCCGCGTTCCTCGACGATATCGGTGGCTCCGTAGAACCGCGCCAGCTCCTGCCGGTCCTTGTGGCGGCTCATTGCGATGATCCGCTCCGCGCCGAGTTCCTTGGCCGCCAGGATCGCCATGAGGCCTACGGCCCCATCTCCCACCACGGCCACCGTTTTGCCAGGCCCAGCTTGGGCGGCGACGGCTGCGAACCAGCCTGTGCCGAGCACATCGGACGTAGCCAGCAAGGACGGAATAAGATCCGGGTCCGGCTGCCCGGGCGTCGCCACCAGGGTTCCGTCGGCGTATGGGATCCTTGCCTTCTCGGCCTGGGTGCCAATCTCCGCAACGAACCCAGCATGTACGCACTTGGACTGGAAGCCGGCTTGGCAAATTTCGCAGGTGTTATCCGAAATGACGAAGGACCCGACGACGAAGTCGCCCACCTTCACGTTCTTCACGTCGCTTCCGATCTCCTCCACCACGCCAACGTATTCGTGCCCCATTACCTTGTGCTCCGCCGGTTCGATGCCCCGGTAGGGCCACAAATCGGATCCACAGATACAGGTGGCGGTCAACCGGATGATTGCATCTGTCGGGTCGACGATCTTCGGGTCCTCACGCTCCTGCACGCGAACGTCCCCGGCCGTGTACATGACAACTCCACGCATGTGAATCTCCTAGCTGTGCCTCTGCGCGCCAAGAGCCCGCACCGTTTGTTCGGAAGAGGGTTTCCGTAAATTTGCTACTCCCATTAGACCGTTGAAGCACCGGCCCTGGGAGGTCGTGATAGAGCCCCCCAATCGTTTGACGAGCCGAGGCGACCACGAGTAGAGGGGAAGCAAACAGTGGAAAACGAAAAAACCCCTCGCCCCGAACAAAATCGCCGGAATCGAGGGGTTGGTGGAGCCCCCTGTCGGATTCGAACCGACGACCCCCGCTTTACAAGAGCGGTGCTCTGGCCAACTGAGCTAAGGAGGCATGCGCCGAAAACGACGCTAGATAAGGTTAGCCCAGAGACTCCCCTTCGCGGAAATCACGACGGCGGCCGCCCACGCGGGTTGAATGCAAGGCACAAACCCGAGGTGACCAACCGCCGTCGTAAATTCATGAAACCTAGCCCTTGGCGTCAACCGCGGTCTGGATCTCAGCGTTCAGGTCGGTGGATCCGTCCCACTGCTTGCCGTCGATGAACACGGTGGGGGTGCCCGTGATGCCGATGGCCGCGGCTTCCTGCGTCGCGACCTTTACATAGGGGCGGTACTGCTTGCTGTCGATGCAGGAGTCGATGTTCGCCGCGCCAACTTCCTTGGCCATGGACTTGAGATCGTTGTCCGAGATACCGGCACTGCCTTCGGCCGGCTGGCGTTCGTAGAGGAGGTTGAAGAAGTCGGCGTACTTCTCAGGTGAAGAGTTCACTACGCATGCAGCAGCATTTGCTGCACGCGAGGAGTAGTTGGTGGTGGACTGCTGGTCCAGGAAGCCGAGCGGGCGGTACTCGAGGGAAATCTTGCCGTCGTTGCGCAGCTTGGTGAGCGACTCCCCGTAGGTTGTCTCAAACCGCTTGCAGACGGGGCAGATGAAGTCGACATAAGCGATCACCTTGACGGGCTTGCCGGCCTCGGGCTCACCACCAGGAACAGTCACGGTTGCGGGCTTGGTTGCCGGAGCCGAAGGCACATCCGCCACGTTCACGGACGAGGCATCGGACTTTACGACGTCGGTGTTGGCCAGCAATGTTACGCCGCCGTGCACGTTGCCATTCGCGGGAGTAGGTCCCTGATCGGCGATCGGGGCGCTTTGCTGAATGCTGGTGGTCACCACCAGCGCGATGACGGCCAGGATCGCCACGACCGCAACGACGATGCCCCAACCGATCAGGAGCTTGTTGCGCTTTTCCTTTTTCAGCTGCGCTTCGCGGATTTCGCGCGCTTTCTCCCGTGCCTGGGCGGTGCGTTCAGCCTTGGAGAGGCGGGGTTCGTTTGCGGGGCTCATCAGTTCCTCGGATTACTCGACGTCGGTAGTGCATAGCTTGGGGCAACGGGGTCAGTTTACGGGAGCCAACTAGGAGCTCTGCCGCTGACATGCCTGCCCGGTCGTTGAACGATCAACTGCGGTCTATGATTCCGCCGGTAGGCTGGGAGGTGAGTCACAGCAACCCAGGGAGCAGTAATGCAGGATTTGGCAAGCGAAAAACTCAAGATGGAAGACGGCGTTAGGGCCTCTCCCACCAGGAAGCCAACGGCGAGCAAGTTCGACTTCATGGTGGTGTCCAACCGCCTGCCTGTCGACCGGTGCAACAGCGATGGTGACGGCGATGGTGGCGGTGGGTGGCGACGCTCGCCAGGCGGCCTGGTTACTGCGCTTGCACCGATGATGACAAAGTCCGACGGCGCGTGGGTGGGTTGGCACGGCGCTCCGGATGAAACTGTCCGTCCTTTCAGCCACGAAGCGATGGATCTTGTCCCTGTCCAGTTGAGCAGCCACGAGGTCGAGCTGTATTACGAGGGCTTCTCCAATGCGACCATCTGGCCGCTGTACCACGATGTCATCGCCCCGCCGGAATTCCACCGTACGTGGTGGGATGCATACCGCCAGGTGAATAAGAAGTTCGCCGATGCCGTGGTCCGCCATGCCGCGGACGGCGCAACGGTGTGGGTCCAGGACTACCAGCTCCAGTTGGTTCCGCGCATGCTCCGCGAGGCACGGCCGGACCTGAAGATCGGCTTCTTCAACCACATTCCCTTCCCGCCTCCGGAGATCTTCGCGCAGCTGCCGTGGCGCCGTGAGATCATTGATGGCCTTCTGGGTGCGGACCTGTTGGGCTTCCAGCGTCCCAGCGACGCTGGCAACTTCATGCGCTCTGCCCGCCGCTTCCTGGGCGCCAGCGTCAAGCAGCAGCAAGTGCATGTAAAGGGCCCTGACGGCGAGGTCACCCACATTGCCCGGGCGCAGGCCTTCCCTATTTCCATCGATGTTGACCAGATCCGGGAGTTGGCCGGGAGGCCGGACATCATCGAGAGGGCCAAGCAGATCCGCAAGGACCTTGGCAATCCGAAGACCATCCTTCTTGGCGTGGACCGCCTGGACTACACCAAGGGCATCGGCCACCGCCTGAAGGCCTTCGAGGAACTCCTGCGCGAGGGCAGCATCAAGGTGGAGGACGCCACCCTCATACAGGTAGCGAGCCCCAGCCGTGAACGCGTGGAGCAGTACCGGCTTCTGCGTGAAGAAATCGAGGGCACGGTCGGCCATATCAATGGCACTTACGACACCATCCAGAACACTGCCGTCCGCTACCTGCACCACAGCTACCCGGTTGAGGAGATGGTGGCGCTCTACCTCGCCGCGGACGTCATGTTGGTCACGGCGCTGCGCGACGGAATGAACCTGGTGGCCAAGGAATATGTGACGGCGCGTTCCGAGGACGACGGCGCACTGGTCCTGAGCGAATTCGCAGGCGCTGCCGATCAATTGAAGCAGGCGCTCCTGATCAACCCGCATGACATCGATGGCCTCAAGTCCGCCATTCTCCGGGCGGTCAACCTATCCCCCAAGGAAGCCCGCCGCCGCATGAAGCTGATGCGAAAGCAGATCCTGGACCACGACGTCGATCATTGGTCGGCGGAGTTCCTGGCCGCCCTCGAGGAGAAGGTAGTGCGCGATGACAGCTGAGAACCTGTCTCTGTCCCCGGAACTGTTGGACGCCATCCGGCGCATTTCCGGCACCGAACATCTCCTGGTGGCCTTGGACTTCGACGGCACGCTCTCCCCGATCGTGGACCGCGCAGAGGATGCACGGCCCCTGCCCAGGGCTGCCGCGGCTTTGGAAGCCCTCGCCGAACTGCCGCGCACGACGACGGCACTCATCTCAGGCCGCGCCTTGGACAGTTTGCGGCTGGTCGCCTCACCTCCTGTGGACACGCTGCTGATCGGCAGCCACGGAGCTGAAGTTTGGCTGGGCGAAGGTTCCCTCGGCCTGGAACTGGATGAGGATCAGCGCAGCAAGTTGGCGGCCGTACGCGAAGTCCTGGCCGAAATCGTGAACATTGCTCCTGGAACGCTGCTCGAAGACAAGCCCGCCGGCGTCGTCCTTCACACAAGGATGGCCGATGACGACGTCGCGGAAGACGCCGTCGAAGCCGCGACGCGGGTGCTGCGCGAGCATCCTGGCGTGTACGTGAAGACCGGCAAACGGGTGCTGGAGGTATCCGTGGTCAAGGCCTCCAAGGGCGAGGCAGTGGAGTTCCTCCGTCAGGCGACCGGTGCCACGGCCATGTTGTTCGCTGGGGACGACGTGACCGATGAGGATGCCTTCGGCAGGCTCATGGGCGACGACGTCGGCATCAAAGTGGGACTGGATTTCACCCAGGCGCAGTACCGTGTGGAAGCTCCAGTGCAGGTTGCGGAATTGCTGGAAGCGCTGCTGCGAGAGCGCCGCCGTGTCACCGCCGAAGCATGAAGCAGGATCAACGTCACATGTGACCTTCGTAACATTTGGGCAGTAAGTCCAAAAGTCTGACATACTCTTGGACGTGATGTGACGCACAGTACCGTGCGACGTCACACGATCCTCCCCGGCCCACGGCCGGGGAGTTCAACTGAAAAAAATGAACCATTCACTACGGATCGTCCGGCACGTACCTGCCGGTGAAGGGATTGATAACTGTGGCTACAGTTACTTTTGATAACGCTACGCGTCTGTACCCGGGCACAGATAAGCCCGCCGTCGATAAACTCAACATCGACATCGCCGATGGCGAATTCCTGGTCCTCGTTGGACCCTCCGGTTGCGGTAAGTCCACCTCCCTGCGCATGCTCGCAGGACTAGAGGATGTGAACGCCGGCCGCATTCTGATCGGTGACCGCGACGTCACGGATGTTCCGCCGAAGGACCGCGACATCGCAATGGTCTTCCAGAACTACGCTCTTTACCCGCACATGACTGTTGCGGACAACATGGGCTTCGCACTGAAGATTGCAGGTGTCTCCAAGGAAGAGCGCGCCGAGCGTGTTCGCGAAGCCGCCAAGCTTCTTGACCTTGAGGCATACCTGGACCGCAAGCCGAAGGCACTCTCCGGTGGTCAGCGCCAGCGTGTTGCCATGGGCCGTGCAATCGTCCGTAACCCCCAAGTCTTTCTCATGGACGAGCCGCTGTCCAACCTTGACGCCAAGCTCCGTGTCCAGACCCGTACGCAGATCGCGTCCCTGACCCGCCGCCTCGGCGTCACCACGGTTTACGTGACGCACGACCAGGTTGAGGCCATGACCATGGGTGACCGCGTGGCAGTGCTCAAGGACGGTCTCCTCCAGCAGGTTGACACCCCGCGCAACCTGTACGACCGCCCGCAGAACGTCTTCGTTGCAGGCTTCATCGGCTCCCCTGCCATGAACCTGCTGGAACTGCCGGTCGTCGACGGCGGCGTCCAGTTCGGTGGCACGGTTTACCCGGTCAAGCGTGACGTCCTCGAAGAAGCACACGGACAGACGGTTACCGTTGGTTCACGTCCCGAAGACCTTGAGACGGTCGGCAACGGCGAAGGCCTGCAGGTTGAGGTAGACGTCGTCGAAGAACTCGGCGCCGATGCCTACGTCTACGGCCACACCATCCTGGATGGCAAGAGCCACGACATCGTTGCCCGCGTTGACGGTCGCCGCCCCCCGATGAAGGGCGAGTCCATCTTCGTTCGTCCGCAGTCCGGCCACGTGCACCTGTTCGACACGAAGACCGGACTCCGCCTGGGCGACTAGTCCATCGGCAAAAATCCGCAGTGTGACAGCGGCCCGACCCTTCCCGGTCGGGCCGCTCTCGCGTTAACCTTTCCGCAGAAAGAACTGCATGAACACCACGGATAACCTGATCCCCCGCCCCGCGCACGTCGCACCCTCGGACGGACAGGCCTTCACGCTTGCCCCTACGGCCCGGATCGCGGCGGGCCAAGCTGCCGTCCCGGTCGCAGAGCAACTGGCTGTGCTGCTTCGCCGCGGCACAGGTTTCGCTCTCCCCATCGTCGAGACGCCGAATGCGGGCGACATCTCCCTGGACTTCATGGAAACGCTCGACGGCGGTCCGGAAGCGTACCAGCTATCGGTCACCGTCGACCGTGCACGCCTCACGGCAACAACCCCTGCCGGCCTCTTCAACGCAGTCCAAACGCTCCGTCAGCTGATCCCGCCCGCCATTGAACACTCCATCACCGGCGCGGACGATTCGAACAACAGCGACAACAGGACCGTCGGCACCTGGGTGATTCCCGCCGTCGAGATTAAGGACGCACCCAGGTTCGCGTATCGCGGCCTCATGCTCGACGTCGCCCGGAACTTCTTCACGGTCCAAGAGGTGAAGGAGCAGATAGATGTCATGACCCAGTTCAAGCTCAACGCATTGCATCTGCACCTGACGGATGACCAGGCCTGGCGTATCGAAATCCGGACACCCAAGGCGAATCCCTCGGGCCTGGACTATGGCAAGCTCACGGAAATCGGCGGAGCAGGCGCCGTGGAGTTCCCCACTGCGGTACCAGTCCGTGGTCGGGATGGGTTCTACACCCAACAGAACTACAGGGAAATCCAGGAATACGCCGCTGCGAGGAACGTCCTGGTGGTCCCGGAAATCGATCTCCCTGGCCACGTCAATGCGGCCCTTGCAGCCATACCGCAGCTCAACCCGGACGGCCGTGCCGCAAGCATGAGCACTTCGGCAGCAGTGGGCTGGTCCACGTTGGATGTGGCCCTTCCTGTGACGTATGAGTTTGTCAGGGAAGTCCTTGAACAATTGGCAGCGATGACTATCGGCCCCTACCTGCACATCGGGGGCGACGAAGCTTTGGTAACGGACCACGAGCACTATGTCAGCATGACGCAGGAGTTCGTACGGATTGCCGATGAAACCGGCAAGAAAGTGGTCGGCTGGAACGAGTACGCCGCCGTGGACCTCCGTGAGGGCGACGTCGTGCAGTACTGGTTCGGGGACCTCCCTCCTTTGGTTCAGAAGGCAGAGTCCATGGGGTCCTTGATGATCATGTCCCCAGCGGCAAACACCTACTTGGACCAGAAGTATGAAGCAACCAGTCCCATCGGCCTTGAGTGGGTGGACGGCGGGCCGTTCACATGGGCCGAGTACTACGACTGGAATCCCGCCCAGGGCGGCCTGCAAGATGACAGGATTCTTGGCGTCGAAGGTCCGCTGTGGACAGAGACAGTCCGCAACAACCAGCAGGCCTACTGGCTCCTGTATCCCAGGGCCGTTTCCTTGGCGGAAGTGGCGTGGTCGGCCCAGGACGCGCGGGACCTTGGTGACTTCCGACGTCGGCTGGGCGCCTTGGGTGAGCGCCTCACAAGGCAAGGCGTTACGTTCCAGGCAGCACCCGACGTCGAGTGGTCCGCGATATCTGAGTTTCCCTTTCCCGCAGCAATGAACGCCAACACCGGCGAGTACGGAACAATTGAAGCATGAGCGAGCAAAACGAAGCCCAGTGGCACGACGAACCGACGGACTACGGGCAGATCGGCAAGCTCCCCAGGACTGAAGCGGCCAGCGCGCAGGATACCGCTCCGCCGGCCAGCGTCATCGGGTCCCTTAATATCACTGCTGCGGCAGCGGATCCTGAGCTGTTGGACCTACCGTGGCACATTGCGCTTGAGGACTGGCCAGCCGAGAATCTCGCGGCCCTCCCCCGCGGTATCTCCCGGCACATCGTGCGTTTCGCCCATCTGGGTGGATCAGTCATCGCTATCAAAGAAACGTCCGAGCACGTAGCCCGCCACGAGTACCACATGCTCCGGAAGCTGGCACGCCTGGATGTTCCGTGTGTTGAGCCGGTGGCAGTCATCACGGGCCGGACCACTGCCGACGGCAAACCCCTGAACCCGGTGCTGGTCACCCGGCATTTGAAGTTCTCAATGCCCTACCGGGCACTTTTCTCGCAGATGCTGCGCAAGGACACACTGACGCGCCTCATCGACGCCCAAGCGTTGCTGCTTGTCCGGTTGCACCTCATTGGCTTCTACTGGGGTGACGTCTCGCTTTCCAACACGCTGTTCCGTCGCGATGCCGGTGCCTTTGCCGCCTACCTCGTGGATGCCGAAACCGGCGAGCTCTACCCGGACCTGTCCATGGGCCAGCGCGAGTACGATCTGGAGATCGCCCGCGTCAACATCGCCGGTGAGCTGATGGACCTCCTGGACGGCGGGCTCATCGAGGAAAAGGTTGATCCTGTGGCTACCAGTGAGCTCATCATGGACAGCTACCGCAGGCTCTGGGCTGAGCTGACGGAGAAGGAATCTTTCGAACTCGGCGAGCGCTGGCGCGTGGGAGCCCGCATCCGCCGTCTCAACGAGCTCGGCTTCGACGTCGAGGAATATGCCATCAAGACCACCGCGGACGGTTCAACCATCCAGCTGCAGCCAAAAGTCGTCGACGCCGGACATCACCAGAGGCGCTTGCTGCGCCTCACCGGGCTGGACGCCCAGGAGAACCAAGCCCGGCGGCTGCTGAACGATATGGACCAGTTCAGGGCGGACAACAACCCTGACCTGGACGAGGAAATCAGCGCCCACGCCTGGGTCAGCCAGATCTTCGAACCGATCGTGCGATCGATTCCCAGGCACCTTGCCGGCAAGTTGGAACCGGCCGAAGTAGTGCACGAGGTCCTGGAGCACCGCTGGTACATGAGCCAGAAGCAGGATCGCTACATCCCGCTCGCGGAGACCGTGCAGTCCTACCTGGACACCGTGTTGCAGCACCGCAGGGACGAGGCTGCCATCATGTTGAACCCTGACACCGAGATGCTCAAAATCCTTGAGGTTGAGGTGGAGGAGTCAGGCCGGTACGACGAAGTGGACGAGTACCCGGACTCGGACGACTAACTCAGGGCTCCAGAGTCTCCGCGAGGCCTGCCAGGACGGGTTCCCGGCCGAGCTCAATGTGCGTGTACGCCAGTGAGTAGGCCAGGTCCGGCCGGCCTTTCAGGATGGCGTTGCACAGCTCTTTGTGTTCGTCCCGTTGGAGTTCGTTGCTGCGGTTGTGTGCCAATCCGAAAATCCAGCGCATACGGCCGAAGAGCGGCTTCACGGACTCAATCAGCAGCCTGTTGCCGGAGAGACGCACGATTTCGGCGTGGAGCTCGGCGCTGATCAGCGCTACATCGTCTGCGCGGTCCTCATCGATGGCGGCATTGGAGGCTTCCATCAGTTCCTCGAGCCGACCTGCGGAATGGCCTTCGGCAACGCGGGTGGCAGCCATCCTCGCGGCGAACGTTTCCAGGCAAAGGCGAACGTCGAAGAGCTCGTTGACGTCGGTGAGTGTGAGTTGCCGGACCACGGCGCCGCGGCGCGGGAAGGTGGCCACGAAGCCGTCCTGCTCCAGGCGTTGAATGGCTTCACGGACCGGGATCCGTGAGACGCCGTACATGTCGGACAGTTCCCGTTCGCGCAGGCGCCCACCCTGCGCGAAGGTGCCCGTGACGATCCCCTCCAACACCAGTTGGTAGACCTGTTCCGCGCGGGCCTCGTCATCGCGGCCATTCCCGGTTTCCGGAGTCGCCTCAGCCACTGTCAAACTTCCCTTCATGCCAGCGTCCGCTCCATTCGCCGGCCCGCGCCGGTCAGCGTTCCAACCGAGCATACACGGGTGGAAACAGCTCGTCGGAGGGCGGTTCAAGGCATCCCTGGACCCGCTCTTGTTCGTCTCCTGACAGTAGGACGGCCTGAGTAAGAGGGTTTCGGCGTTGAGCGTTACTCGCCCCTGGCGGTGGGCGCGTCATCCAGCGGGGTCCACCACGTCACAGGTGGCGCTACCTTGAAGCGACGCCCGGACACGTCCGATGGAACAATGCGGATGAACTGGTCCTTTTGCCCTGCCTCCCAAGGGAACAGGAGGAGGCCAATGGTATCCAGCACATCCTGCGTCAGCTTCACGGCGGAAGCTTGCCCTTTGACCACCACGCTCCAGGCCACTCCGGTTTCCGCATCCACACCGTCAGCCTCGATCGCAACAGGAGCGTCACCAAGGGCGGCATGAAGCTTGGTGCCCTCCCCCGTGCGGAAAACCATGGTCCCGTGGTCCACCTTGTAATTCACCGGAAAGATATCCGGGTGATTGTCCACCCACACGGCAAGCCGGCCCACGGAAACTCCACGGAGGAGTTCCCAGCATTCGTTAGTCTCCAGGACTTCAGTGGCGGGGGTATTGGGGGTCTTGTCGCCAGACGTTGAGTTGGTCATATCGCAGAGGATACGCCGGAGCATAGCCCGCCAACAGTGGCCGAACCCCGTCTAACGGACTATTCACCCCCGCATGCGAGGGTGAATAGTCCGTAGGGGGATGAATCGCGGCTAGATAGCCTTCCCCGGATTCAGAATCCCCGCAGGATCGAACAGCTCCTTGATCCCCCGCTGCAATTCCCGCACGGGCTCAGGTTGCTCCAGTCCCAGCCACCGGAGCTTGTACTGCCCCACGCCGTGTTCACCCGTAATCGTGCCGCCCATTTCGAGGCCTACCCTGATCGATTCATCCAATGCAGCGTTGAGGCGTACCAAGGCGTCGGCATCCGTGGCGGGGTCTACCCGGTCCATCCAGAACGTGGGGTGGAGGTTTCCGTCTCCGGCGTGGGCCACCACTTTGAGGCTGACTTGGAAGCGGTCGGCCATGGCTTCGAGTTCGGCGACGAAGTCCACCAGCCGGGAGCGCGGGACAGCAATGTCCTCGCCTACCCGGAATTCGTCGTCCATTTCCACGCCACGGCTGTTGCGGCGTAGTTCGACGAGCATCTCAGCTTCTTCGCTGGCTTCGGTGGTGACGGTGGCGCCACCTTCGGCGAGTACTTGACGGACGACGTCGGCCTCGGCGGCAGCTCCAAAACCGTCCGTCTGGATCAACAGCAAGGACTTGCCGCGGGTTTGCAGGTCTGAGCCGTTCATCTCATCGAGCTGTATGAGTGTTCCGTTGTCCAGGAGCTCCATGATGGCTGGCTGGACCCGGGCTTTGCCTACTGCCAGGACGCCTGCGGCGGCGCTGCGGAAGTCTTGATAGAACGCGGCGATGGTGTGGACCTCGCGGGGCAGGTATTTCAGGCGGACCGTCACGCCCACCACAATTCCGAGTGTTCCTTCGGAGCCCACCAGCAGCGCCGTGAGGTCGTATCCGGCAACGCCTTTGAAGGTCTGGTGCCCAGTGTGGAGCAGTGATCCGTCGGACAACACAACGTCCAAGGCCAGCACGGAATCCCGTGTCACACCGTACTTCGCACAGCGCAGACCACCTGCGTTTGTGGCTACGTTGCCACCGATGGTGGACATCTTGTAGCTCGCCGGATCCGGCGCATACATGAGCCCGTGTTCGGTGGCTGCGGCATTCAGGTCGGCGTTGATGACGCCAGGTTCGACGACGGCGGTCTCGTCGTCGGGGTTGAGGTCCAGGATGCGGTTCATCCGTTCCAGGCTGAGTACGATGCAGCCTTGGGTGGCGTGCGCGCCTCCCGAGACACCCGTCCCGGCCCCACGCGCGACGATTGGCACCTGGTGGGCAGCACAAGTGCGAACGATGTGTTGAACGTCTTCCACGGATTCGGCCCAGACCACGGCGAGCGGCAAGTGCCGTTCCAGCAATGGCCCTTGATCTACGGAGTAAACCGTGCGGGTGGCTTCATCTTCCGCGATCTGGCCTGGCCGCAGTCCGGCGGCCAAGCTCTGCAAGAAGGCGCTCTGGCTCGCGTCCGTTTGCTGGTCAGCTTCCTGGCGGCCGACTGTGCGGCCTTTGATGCTTTCCTCTGTTGTTCCGGCCATAGCCGTTTCGTCCGACAAGGTGGTCCCTTCACACATGAGCTCCGCGGACACGCCAAATCGGCAGTCTTCGCAGAGTTTTCAGTGCTCCCAGTCTAGTCAGCCGGCCCCGTCACCGTGGGAACATCGGTTCCTGGCAGGGTCCAGATGCCAGCTGAAATCCCGTCGGCGCACAGAAGCACATCGCCCCCTATCCCCCGGCTCGTCGAGATGTTCCCAAAGCAGTGCACCGGTGCGGCGGACAGCGATTCGAGTTGAGCCGTGGAAAGGACGGCGTTGTCCACGGGGAACTGCGCCGAGTCGCGGGCCGCCATGACCAGGACTGCGGAATCGGCTGTTTCACGCACGAATACCAAAGCATCTCCTTCGGCGTGGATCCAGCGCACCCCACCTTCGGTCAGGGCTGGCAGCTCACGCCTGATCTGGCCCAGCGCAGAGTAGAAGGAAAGCAGATCCTTGACAGGCGGGCGGCCGGATTTTTCTTCCTGCCAACCCCACGGCATGGGCGTCCTGGAGTCCTCGCCATTGAAACCTTCAAGGCCGAACTCATCTCCCGCGAACAAGACGGGAACGCCGGGCAGGGTGAAGGTGAGCACAGCGCCAACCTCCTGGCCGCCGTCGATCATTACTGTCGCTGCACGTGCGGTGTCATGCGTGTTGAGCGCATTCATGGTGTTATTTCGCACACCCCAGCTAAATCCGGCTACGAGGTCCTGATGCGTGGCCAGGAAGTCTTCGGCCTCGATCTTTTTAGGCCCAGCCTGGGGCGAGCCGAAGAAGTTTACATGGGGCGCATCCCCCGCAAGCCAGGACCACAATGGCCGGGTGAGGTTGGAGTACGTCATCGCACCGTGCCAGTGCTCACCCGTGAAGTCCGGCGCGGCGTCGGAGGTGGACTCGGCCAACAAAGCCGCATCCGGGTTGATTTCACGGATCCGCTCGGCGATAAGCCGTGCAACCTCGTGATTCAGGTCCACGGAGCCAAGGCGCCCGGTCATGTTGCCGACGTCTATCCTCCAGCCATCGAGGTTGAAGGGGGGCTTGAGCCAGCGGGCAACCACTGAATCGTCGTCCGTCACGAAACGCCGCCGGAGGGCATCCGAAGACCAGTTGAGTTTGGGCAGCGACGGCACACCCCACCACGACTCGTACGTCGAATGGTCCTCGCTGAAGTAGTAATAGCCCGCTTCCTCTGAGCCCGGATCGGCGAGCGCCTTCACGAACCAGTCGTGTGCATCGCCAGTGTGATTGGCGGTGAGGTCACCCATCACTCGGATGCCCCGGGAATGCGCCGCGGCCACCAGCTCCACCAGCGATTGGTTCCCGCCAAGGAGGGGGTCCACGGAGTCGAAGGTGGAGGCGTCGTAGCGGTGGTTGGAACGGGCCGGGAAGAACGGCGTCAGGTAGAGAACATCGATGCCCAGTTCCTGGAGGTGGTCCAGCTTGTCCGTGATTCCAGGCAGGTCGCCGCCGTAGAACTGGATTGGCGTTTCCCGCCCGGTAGCCACCACTGGCTCGTCCCACGAGCTGCCCACAGCCCAGTCCGGTAGCGGGTGCGCATCGGCCTGGGCAGAGCGGGCGAAGCGGTCCGGAAACACCTGGTACATCGTGGCCCGATGCAGCCAATGCGGTGCCGGGGCAAACGTGGTCAGGCGAAAGTCCGCTGAATCAGAAACGTCCCTGTTGAAAAGTCCTTGGGCGTTGAGGTTCCAGTAGTGCCGCCCACTTGCGCTGGTGGTGGGCGCACCGGACGTGGCTCCGACACGACTGTTCGCTTCGATTTCCAGGAGGAAGCGGTATTTGGCCACAGGATTGGCCACCAGCATGACTGCTTCCCACCAGTCCCAGCCATCAATGGTGCCGAGCCGGATCGCGGCGTCGTAGCGTGGTTCGCCGTCCTGCAAGGAACGGACCCAAACGCGGGACGCGGAACCCCACTCCTGCGGAACCCGCAGCCGGAGCCGAACAATATTGCCCAGGGAAATCCGTCCGGGAGCAGGACCCGAAACATGAAGAGCGGATCCGTCGTGATGTGGAATGACAAGCGTCATGGTCATCCTTTCACTGAGCCGGCCGTAAGTCCGCTGACGATGTACTTCTGCAGGAAGAGGAACAGCGCCATGACCGGGATAGCGGCGATAACAGCGCCGGCGGCGAAGACGCCCCAATTCTCGGAACGCTGCTGTGCCACGTAGGAATAGAGCCCGACGGCGAGTGTCTGGCTGTCAGGATCGGTCAGTACAACGCTGGCGATCACGAACTCGCTGGAGATACCGATGAATGCCAGCAGCCCAACAACCGCCAGGATGGGAGTGACCAGGCGCAGAATAATGCCGAAGAAGATCTGGATGTGGCTGGCGCCATCGATCTTTGCAGCTTCGTCCAGGGACTGCGGGACCGTGTTGAAGAACCCGTACATAAGGTATGTGTTCACGCCCAGCGCCCCGCCCAGGTACACCATGATGAGCCCCAGCTGGCTGCCAAGGCCCAGGGCCGGGATCACCTGCGAGATACCGCTGAGGAGGAGGAAGATCGCGACGACGGCCAACAGTTGCGGGAACATCTGCAGCAGGAGCAGGGTCAACAGTCCTACCCGGCGGCCCTTGAAGCGCATGCGGGAGAACGCGTAGGCGGCCATCGCCCCCAGAAAGACTGTGGCGGCGGACGTCACCAGGCCCACCACCAGGGTATTGAGGAACCAGCGCCCGAAGGGACGGCTCGGATCGTTGAAGAGCGCCGTGAAGTTGCCGGTATCAAACCTGGAGAACAGACCGTTGGAGCCTACCAAGGTGCCGTTGGAGTCCAGTGCTGCCGACAAAACATAGAGCAGCGGGAACACGGCAAAGATGGTGGTTACGATGCCGACGGCGTGCCGCCAGCCTTTGTCTTTGAACCAAACCCCAAAGGGACGCCGCTTTGGCACCAACGGTGCGGGACCGCCGTCGTGAGCCTGTTCAATGGTGGGGAGGGTGCGTACCTGTGCCTCGCTCATTAGTTCACGTCCTCGAGTGCTTTGGTCTGGTTGAAGCTGATGGCCGAAATCGTGGCCACGATGACGAAGATGATGATGGCGAGCGCGCTGGCCAGTCCGTAGTCGCGACCGGTGCCTTGGCCGAACGCCACCTTGTAGACCAACGTGATCAGGATGTCCGTGGCTCCAATATCGCGATCGGTGTCTGCAAAGCGAGGCCCGCCGCCGGTCAACATGTAGATGACATTGAAGTTGTTGAAGTTGAACGCAAAGGAGGAGATCAGCAGCGGCGCAACCGAGACCAGCAGCAGTGGCAGCTTGATGGAGCGGAAGACGCGCCAAGGGGACGCTCCATCCATGCGGGCAGCCTCATCAATTTCTGTTGGCAAGGATTGAAGTGCCCCGGTGCAAACGAGGAACATGTACGGGAATCCGAGCCACACATTGACCACCAGCACACTGACCTTGGCCAGGACTGGGTCTGTGAGCCAGCCAATGTTCGCCCCGCCCAGCAGGGTCTGGTTGAGCCAGCCGAACTCGGGGTTGAGGATGCCCGACCACACCAAACCGGACAGGAACGCCGGGAAAGCGTAGGGCAAAATCATCAGGATCCGGTAAACCTTTTTGCCGCGGAGATCCTCACGGTTGAAGGTGATGGCCAGGAAAAGCCCCACGGCGAAGGTCAGGGCAACGGACGCTACGGAGAAGGTGAACGTCCAAAGGATCACGCCCAGGAGTGGACCGCGGAGGCTCGGATCGGTGAAGGCCCGGGCGAAGTTATCCATGCCGACGTCGATCTTCCAACCGGTGGCCAACGTCTCTCCGTTGGCGTCCGCGAAGGCGCCCTTGCCACTGTCGCGGTAGGCCTTGCCGGTCTCGCTGTCAGTGAAGGTATCGGTGGCGGCGTCGTACCTCAGTGCTGGCTTGAACTGGTAGGCCGTGCTGCCATCCGCGGTGCGCAGGGTCCCATCAGCGGGATCCTCTGAAACGGGAACGGTAATCTTCAGGATTTCCTGCTGGTTGGCCACGATCTCCTGGAACTTCAGTGTTTCGTAGCCAGGCAAGGAGTTGGCCTTGCCGGTGGAATCCTTTCCCGCCGCGGAGACCTCAGAGAGTGGCTCCTCGGTGCTGCCAATCTGAGCTTTGCCGGAGGGGTCCGTAAACAACAGGTAGAACGTGCCGCCCTTGGTCAGCACTGCTGCCTTGTATGCGGGCGAATCCGGGACGCGCTTCTGAGCCGTCAACTGGATGGCCGCGATGGCGTCTTCCTTGGTGCTGTTGTGCCCGTCGCCGTAATTGGTGAAGGCGATGTAACCGCTGAAGAACACCACCAGGACCTGGAACACCAGCAGGAACAGCACACCCGGAGCCAGATACTTCGCCGGCAGCCCGCCCTTGCGCAAATAGATCCAGTTAATGGCCAGGACCACGAGTGCAGAAACCGCCAGTGAGGCCCACGATTGGCTCAGGAACAGCATCATCAACACGTACACGGCAAAGGCATCCACCAAGCCCAACAGGACGATCTTGAGGATGGTGCCCTTGATGGAGTCGGGGCCCCGGCGGCCGCTTCGTACATTGAGGCGGGCAGCGTTCTGGTGAACAGCGTTCTGGTGGGCAGCGTTCTGGTGGGCAGCAGCGCGAGGCGGCTGCACCGGCGTCGTACTCGTTGTGCTGGCTGGCAGTTCGTGGAGATCGGGCTTTGGCATTTTGGATCCTTGGAGTAAAGCAGTTTGCGGCGGGCACGGGCCGGACGGTGAGGCCGGGGCTGGACGGCGGGCACCGTCCGGCCCCGGGCAGACCGGGGGAATCACCGGTTGCGGCGTCAGCCGCCGATCTTGGTCTTGATGCTCGCGGCCATCTTGGTCCACGCTTCAGCGGGATCGCCCTGGCCCTTGATGATGGCCAGTTCCGTGGCGCCCCAGTCAGCCCAGACGGCGCTCATTTCGGGGATGGCCGGCATGGGCACGCCCGTGGCGCCGATCTTGCCGAAGGCCTCCACGACGGGATCGCTGGCTGCCTTCTCAAAGGATGCCTTGAGTGCCGGCGGGCGACCGCCTGCCGTGTACATGGAGTCCTGGGCGGACTCGGAGGTGAGGTAGTTGGTGACGAATTCGTTGGTGGCCAGGGCGTTGGCACTCTTGGCGCTGATGAAGAACCCGTTGACGCCGATGAATGGCTGGGCAGCTTCGCCACCGGCCGTGGGCAGCTCATCAACTGCGAACTTGATGCCCTTCTTCTGAACGTCCGGCACGTTCCATGGGCCCGTCAGGAAGTACGGGGATTCTCCGGCAAGGAACTTCTCCTTGGCGATGTCGCCGGTGATGTTGGAGTTGATGATTTTGTCACCGGCGTCGCCCCAGGCCGCCAGCTTCTTGGCGAATTCGACGCCGGCAGCGTCACCGATGAGAAGCTGCTTGGCATCGTAACCGCCGTCGGCGTTCTTACCGAAAACCTGCGAACCCATGGAGGACTGCAACGGGTACAGGTGGTACGGATCGCCCTGCTTGGGATCCATGCCCACCAGGAACGGGAACGTGGCTTTGCCCTCTGCAACGGCCTTCTTGCCGTTGGCCACTACCTCATCCAGGGTGTTCGCCTTGCTGTCCACGATGCTGGTGTTGCGGAGGAGGGCAATGTTCTCGATGGCGTACGGGACGCCATAGACGGCGCCGTTGTAGGTCATGGCCTTGATAGAGGAATCCTGGAACTGGCTGGCTTTGTCGCCCAGTTCCACCGGTGCGATCACACCGTTTTGAACGAACTTTCCAATCCAGTCGTGCGGTCCAACGATCAGATCGGGGCCTTGGCCGGTAGGAACCTGAGTGATGAAGTCATCGCGGACGGCAGCGAAGTCCTTCACTACGAGCTTGACTTCGATGCCGGTGTCGGACTTGAACTTTTCGGTGATGTCCTTCAACGCCGGCGATCGTTCGGCGTCCACCCACATGGTGATGGTGCCGGCGCCGGCTGCCTTGAGGTCCTGCTTTGCGGCTTCCGAGCTGGGAGCGGTGGAGGCAGTGCCGCCACAGGCGCTCAGGGCCAGGGCTGCGACCACGGAGATCGCGCCGGTAGCGAAGACGCGGCGGGTGGTCTGAGTCGCGAGGGTGTTGTGCACCTTCATTGGTGTCCCTTTCCTTATGTGCTTCGACGGCGGGGGCTCCAGGCCCAGCGGCAGCGTCGGTGATGCGGCTCACAACTGCAAGCGCTTCCACAGCGTACATGTCTAAATGCGAGTTGGTAAACCACGACACTCCGTAACGTTGTCATGGGAGGGTCATTGTCACTGTAAGCGTTTCCAATTGGGTGCGTGGTCTTCTACCATGTGTTCATGTCTGTTGATTCATTGCTCCCAGTTGAGGCGTCCGCGCCCTCTGCAGCTTTCGCTACATTGACGCCCGTCCACTCGGCCTCCGCGGCTCACGGATGGTGGCGCTCCGCGGTCATCTACCAGATTTATCCGCGGTCCTTCCGGGACCTCAATGGCGACGGAATCGGCGACCTCGCGGGTATCACGCACGAACTCGCCCAGCTCACCGAACTGGGCATTGATGCCGTCTGGCTCTCGCCGTTCTACCGCTCACCGCAGCGGGACGCGGGTTATGACGTCAGCGACTATTGCGATGTCGATCCGCTGTTTGGAAGCCTCGCGGACTTCGACGCCCTGATCTACGAAGCCAACCGGCTGCACCTGCGGGTCATTGCAGATCTCGTTCCCAACCACTGCTCGGACCAACACGCCGCCTTCCAGGCCGCACTCGCGGCTCCGGCGAACAGCCGCGAGCGTGACATGTTTATCTTCCGAGACGGCCAAGGACCTGACGGAAGCGAGCCTCCCAACAACTGGCAGTCCCATTTCGGTGGCCCCGCCTGGACCCGCATTGTGGAACCGGATGGCCGGCCCGGGCAGTGGTACCTGCACCTCTTTGATTCCTCGCAACCGGATTTCAACTGGGACAACGATGCTGTGCACGCCGAGTTTGAGCGGGTCCTCCGATTCTGGCTGGACCGGGGAATTTCCGGTTTCCGGGTGGATGTTGCCCACGCACTGGTCAAGGCAGCCGGCCTGCCCAACTGGGGTGGACGCGCGGATGGCAACAGCTCGTACGGCTTCCCCGGCCACGAGGCGCCCATGTTCGGACAGCCCGCCCTGCACGATATCTACCGGCGCTGGCGCTCCATCCTGGAGGAATATGGCCCCGACCGGATCCTCTGCGCCGAAGCCAATGTCGATCCCCTGCCCCGGCTGGCTCAGTGGGTCCGGCCTGACGAGATGCACCAGGCCTTCAATTTCCCGTACCTGCACGCTGGTCTGGACGTGAACCGCCTCCGCCATATCATCACCGATTCCCTGGTCTCGCTGGACGCTGTCGGCGCCCCCAGCACGTGGGTGCTGTCCAACCACGACGTCGTCCGGCACGCCACCCGATTCGGTTACGACGGGCCGGGTCCCCGCGATGGCGACGGAATCGGCGCCGACGACTTACAGCCCAATGAAGAACTCGGACGACGGCGGGCTGCCGCGGCCACCATGTTCATGCTTGGCCTCCCCGGTGGTGCCTACCTGTACCAAGGGGAAGAGCTTGGGCTGCCTGACTCCACAAGCATTCCCGGGAGCATGCGCCAGGACCCCACCTTCGCCCGGACCCGCGGAGAAAGGATAGGTCGCGACGGCTGCCGCGTGCCGTTGCCGTGGCGTTCCTCGGAGTTGCACGCCGGTTTCGGCCATGGCCAGGATCCCTGGCTGCCGCAACCAGAGTCATGGGCGGCATTGGCGAGGGACAAGCAGCAGGAGGATCCGGCGTCGCACCTTAACCTTTACCGGGAAATGCTTGCCCAACGCGCCGAACGTCGGTTGGGCCAGGGTTCCCTGGCCTGGGTGGAGGATTACTGCACCGAGTCCTCGCTCGCATACCTCAATGGCGACACCCTGGTGATCATGAACGTGGGCAACGAGCCCCTGCCGCTTCCCGAGGGCAAAGTAATCCTTCGCAGTTCAACGGCAGACGGCGCCCTTGCCTTGGGCTCCGATCTGCAGGGCACGGATCTACTTAGCGCGGGTCTACTAAGCTCGGGGGAGAGCATCTGGCTCACAACCAGCTAACTTTCCCACCGAGGAGCAGCATGACCGGCATCAAGGACGTAGCCGAGCGATCGGGGCTCTCCGTTGCCACGGTTTCACGCGCGCTCAGCGGCAAAGGCAACGTCTCCCCCGCCAGCCGGGAACGCGCACGTGCAGCCGCAGCCGAGCTCGGTTTCGTGCTCTCCTATCACGCCTCCAGCCTGGCCTCGGGCCGTACGCACAACGTTGGCCTGGTGGTGCCCTCGGTCCACCGATGGTTCTATTCAGCGGTGATCGAGGGTGCCTCCGCTGCGCTCCTGAGTGCCGGATACGACCTCACCCTCTACAACATCGGCGAAGACCCCCAACACCGGCACAGCGTGTTCAACGACTTCCTGCTGCGCAAGCGCGTGGACGCGGTCATCGCCGTCTCCTTGGAACTCAGCGAAGACGAGATGCAGCAACTCCTCGCGGTGCACCGTCCGATCGTTGGAATCGGCGGCCCCCTTCCGGGGGCGTCGACCATCCGGATCGATGATTCCGCGATCGCACAGCAAGCCACAAACCACCTCATCGGGCTGGGTCACACCAAGATCGCCCACATGACCGGCGAAGAAGCCTACGAACAGGACTTCCAGCTTCCCGGGACGCGGCGCGGTGGTTTCGAGAAAGCCATGAACGACGCCGACTGCCAAGTTCGTCCCGAATGGATCGTTTCCGCTGACTTCACCATCGAAGGCGCTTACGCCGCTGCCCGGCAATTGCTGGGAGGTGCACCAGAGCGACCAACGGCGGTGTTTGCTGCATCAGACGAGATGGCCATCGGCACCATTCTTGCTGCGCGTGACTTCGGCCTTCGGATTCCGGAGGACCTCTCGGTCATCGGCATCGACGGACACGACCTCGGGAGGGTCATGGGCCTCACCACGATTGACCAGGACGCGAAGGGACAAGGAGCACTGGCCGTGCGCACCTTGCTGGGCGCCATCAACAATGGCCTGGTCCTTGAACCTGCCGATACTGAACACCCCACCAAGCTCGTGGTTCGTTCGAGCACGGCCGTGCCCAAGAAAGACGCCGCCTAGGATGTCGCTCGTTCCAGAGACAGGGACTACTGCCTAAGCCAATGGCTACTACTCCAGGACCTTTTCCATGACGAGTTCCTGCTTGGACGTGTCCTGGGGATATGGTCGGCTGTCCCCAGTGGTGTTGAAACCGTGCCGCCGGTAGAAAGCCAACGCCCTCGTAYTGTCCTCGTGGACGCCCAACTCCAGGAGCTTGGCACCCAAGTCCATCCGGGCGGCCTCGCACGCCTGATGCAGGAGTTCATCCGCCAACCCCAAACCTCGATGTTCGGGAGCAACGTAGACACTTATCAGCATCGCTTGAAGTGGCCTCTGCGGGTCTTGAGGATGCTTCAGGACAACCCTCATCAGCCCACAGAACGGGCTTCCGTCCACGCCACTGTCAGCCACCAACGTCACGCTGGAATCGCCGGCCATAGCGGCAGCCCGCTCCTGCCACTGCGCATCCGTTTGCCGCCGGGCCGCCTCCAGGCTTTCGACATAAGCCATGGGCGTATCCGTAAGCATTTCCAGCCGGACTTTCCTCAGCAGACACCAGTCTTCAGCACGAAGTCGCCTGACCCTAGGCAACTGTCCCGCCCATGAACCGTACGTAGCGATCCAGGACTCGAGGCCAACCTTCCGCATACGATGCCCGGCTGGCAGCAGGATCCTCTGCACCTTCCCAACCGTCATGCACCAACCGGACCTCCGTGCCACCCTCTACCGCACGGAACGAGACCCTAATTTCCGTGGACCAGAGGGGCGTGCTCGCCGGATACCAGCTCGCATGGAAGGACAACGGCGGCTGCCAGTCATCGATGGTTCCCCACACCGAAGTGCGTCCATCCTCGGCCGTCTCCAGGATCAGATTCTCCTCGAACTCAACGTGCGATCCCGCGCCGAACACACTCTCCTCTTCGAGGGGCCACCACAGATGAGGATGGTCCGTAAAGCCCAAAAAGGCATGAGAAACGCTGGTTGGCACCACCACTGTCAGCACCAGGGGTTCAAGGTCATTGGTGTCTTGTGACGACGGCTCGGGCTCCGGCTCGGGATGACTGAAAATACTGTCCATGACCCTCAACTGTACCGGTGCGGAAACGCGCATTTCTTCCGGCAACCATGTCCAGCCCGGAGTGCTGGGGGATGGCTTGGTTGCGCAGCCCATTGGCGCGGTGTTAGAGTCCCGTTGATCGTGATCTAACAACAGGAGGTGAGACCCATGAACGCAGTATCCGCAATGGGTGCTCCCCCGCAGTACACGATCTAGCGACTGATCTAGTCGCCAGCGGGAGCGCCACAGAGGCAATTCGCGAAAGGCGACTCCCATGAACACAACACCATTTCCAACGCAGCCCGTCACATCGACGACCACTTCCGGGCAGCCATCGTCCCCCCAGAATCAACCACAGGATAATTCCGCCGCGATTCCTGGGCGTTCAGCCGAGCGGGCGCTGGTGCTTGGTGGCGGCGGATCCACGGGCAATGCCTGGCTGATCGGCGTCATCGCCGGAATGTTCGACGCCGGCATGGATGTGACCAAATCCGACTTGACGGTCGGCACATCGGCCGGCTCCACCGCAGCGGCACAGATAGCTGGCGCGAGTCCTTCAGAACTATATGCAGCTGTCCTTGCCGCACCACCCCAGCCACAACGGCAGCGGCCGCCGCAAGCCAATTCAACGCAGACCAGTCCAACGCAGTCCGGTCCAATGCAGCAGCAGCCAGCACAATCTGGCCCAGCGCGGCAAGTGGTGGACCATTTGGAAAGAACACAGAAGATCATTGAGGCCTCTACGGATCCTGCCGATATGCGTCGCCGGATGGGCGCTGCAGCGCTCGAGTTGGCGGCTACAGYGGACGAATCAAGGCAAAGACAGTGGCGGGAAACCGTCGCCTCCCGGCTGCCAAGTTTGCAATGGCCGCAACGAAAAGTGCTGATCACTGCCGTGGATGCCAGGACGGGTAACGCGGTCCAATTCGACCGTCACAGCGGAGTGGAACTGGTGGATGCTGTAGCAGCCAGCTGCGCCAGTGGGTTCGCCTACGGCATCGGGGACGACCGATACATTGACGGCGGATACCGATCCAACGCCGAGAATGCCGACTTGGCATCCGGATACGCACGCGTCCTGGTTCTGTCACCATTTGGGGGCAGAACGCGGACTCCGCTGGAGTGGGGCATGCACCTCGAAACGCAGGTCGCCGAATTACGTGCCGGCGGCAGCAGGGTAGAAACGGTCATTCCCGACAGCAGCTCCGAACACATGTTCGGAGCCAATGCGATGGACGTATCAATGCGTCCAGCGGCTGCGCAGGCCGGTTACCAGCAAGGCCGGGCCCTGGCGGAGCAACTCAGCGGGTTCTGGAACGGCTAAACCGGGCTTAAATAGGGAAAGCCCCGGCCGTGGGGGTCGGGGCTTGCCTGGTTCTGGTTTGGTGATCGTGCCGTTAATGTGGGAGACCCCCCGACCCTGGTGTGGGTTGGGGGGTCTCGACCTAATGTGTGTCCGGCGGTGTCCTACTCTCCCACACCCTCCCGGGTGCAGTACCATCGGCGCTGTGGGTCTTAGCTTCCGGGTTCGGAATGGGACCGGGCGTTTC
>NZ_JBFRDV010000034.1:0-41791 GCF_052113945.1 Paenarthrobacter sp. RAF54_2 | reverse complement strand
GGCCGGGGTCAGGACCTCGGACTCGTCGATGTAGTCCACGCCGAGGGACTGCAGGACCTGGGCTTCGACGAAGTGGCCGATGCGGGCCTTGGCCATGACCGGGATGGACACGGCGGCGATGATCTGATCGATCATGTCCGGATCTGACATGCGGGACACGCCACCCTGGGCGCGGATATCGGCGGGTACGCGCTCGAGTGCCATGACGGCGACGGCACCGGCGTCCTCGGCGATGCGGGCCTGCTCGACGTTAACGACGTCCATGATGACGCCGCCCTTGAGCATCTCCGCCATGCCCCGCTTAACGCGGCTGCTGCCCGTGACGCTGTTCGCGGACGAACCGGCTTCGTTGCTTACATCTGGTGTAGACACAAAAACCCCTATGGGTAGATAAACGACCTTTTCGCCGGTGGCTCGCGCAGCCACACGACCGCAGTCAGCGCACACCGGGTTTTCAGGTCAAGGTGACCAAGTACTAGTAATACTAGTCGCACGTTGCCCGGTGGCTGTACATTCATTACCGCATTCGGGGGCCAAGAAGAGGGCGACTATAGGACACCTGCACAACTGCCGCTGCTGGGCTCTGGTCACATGCCAGTTTCCTAGGCTTCGGCCATCGCTTGCTTGCGGACAGTCGCCATTCTTTGCACGATAGTGACCACACTGGCGAGGGCGAGAAGGATCAGGGTGGCGAAGAGCACCACTGCTGGAAGTCCCAGCCCTGTGAGCCCGGTGATGAGAAGCACCGAAGCTAAACGCTCTGCACGCTCGGCAATGCCAACGCTGGCTTGATAGCCCAGTGACTCGGCCTTTGCCCGCGCATAGGAAACCACCATGCCCAGTACCAGGCAAACGACGGCGGCAGTACCAATAGCCGGGTCTTCACCTTTGGTGAAGAACCAGATGGTCAGCCCCGCAAAGATGGCGCCGTCCGCCAAACGGTCCAAGGTGGAATCGAGGAAGTTTCCCCAGCCGCCGCTTCGGCCTTGCAAACGGGCCATAATGCCATCCACGACGTCCGAGAACGCGAAGAACGCGACCACCACTGAACCCCACCACAGATATCCCAGCGGGTATAGAACCAGTCCACCCAGAATGACTCCTGCTGTACCAGCCACGGTCACTGCGTCTGGAGACACGCCAATCTTGAGGAGCCAACGTGCCAAGGGTGTGAAAAGGGAAGTAAAGAAACCACGCGCATGCCTATTGAGCATTCGACTCCCCCGGCCAGGCTTCGGCCACCAGTTTGCGGACCTCGTCGAGTGTCTGCGTAATGGCCTTGGTCTGGGCGATGATCGGGAAGAAGTTTCCGTCCCCACCCCAGCGGGGTACAACGTGCTGGTGCAGGTGCGCGGCGATCCCTGCTCCACCGGTAACACCCTGGTTCATGCCCAGGTTGAAGCCACTGGGGTTGGAGACCTTCCTAAGCACTCGCATGGCTGTCTGCGTGAGTTCGGAGAATTCCGCCGTCTCTTCCACCGTGATGTCCGTGTAGTCCGGAACATGGCGGTAGGGGCAGATCAGCAAGTGGCCTGGATTGTAAGGGAAAAGGTTGAGCACCACATAGCAGGTCCTGCCACGGTAGACGATGAGTGATTCCTCATCGCTACGCGTGGGCCCAACACAGAACGGGCAGTCGTCCTTGTTCTTGAACTGATCCTGTCCGCCCTTGATGTAGGCCATGCGGTGGGGAGTCCACAGGCGCTGAAAAGCGTCCGGAACACCTGCCAGGCCGAAGTCATCGGTTACTTCGGCGTCGCCCGGAAGGTCAGCTGCCGCGCCTGTGTTCTCCTGCACCGTCTATTGTCCGTTCCGTCAGCTTTCGCGGTTCTTGACAGCGTCCACGATTCTGCGGACCGCCTCTGCCACGGGCACGCCGTTATCCTGGCTGCCATCACGGAAGCGGAACGAGACAGCACCTGCCTCGGCGTCCTCACCGCCCGCGATCAGGACGAATGGGACCTTGTCCTTGCTGGCCGTGCGGATCTTCTTCGGGAAACGGTCTGAAGAAATGTCCACCTCTGCGCGGATTCCCGCGGCTTTCAGCTGGCCGACGACGTCGAACATGTAGTCATTGAATGCCTCGGCCACAGGGATGCCCACTACTTGGACGGGAGATAGCCATGCGGGGAAGGCACCGGCGTAGTGCTCGGTGAGAACGCCCATGAACCGCTCCACCGAGCCGAAGAGGGCGCGGTGAATCATGACGGGACGCTGGCGCGTTCCATCCGCTGCCTGGTACTCCAGCTCGAAGCGTTCAGGCAGGTTGAAGTCCAACTGAATCGTGGACATCTGCCAGGTCCTGCCGAGGGCATCCTTTGCCTGGACGGAGATCTTCGGCCCATAGAATGCTGCTCCACCCGGGTCCGGTACCAGATCCAGCCCGGAGGCCTCCGCAACCTCGGCGAGTGTGCGGGTGGCTTCCTCCCAGGCGGCGTCGTCACCTACGAACTTTTCCTCGTTCTTCGTGGAGAGCTCGAGGTAGAAATCATCCAGGCCGTAATCCTTGAGGAGGCCAAGGACGAAGTTCAGTGTTGTGGTGAGTTCGTCCTTCATCTGCTCGCGGGTGCAGTAGATGTGGGCGTCGTCCTGTGTCATGCCACGGACACGGGTCAGTCCGTGCACAACACCGGATTTCTCGTACCGGTACACCGAGCCGAATTCGAACAGGCGCAACGGCAGTTCGCGGTACGACCGGCCGCGTGAGCGGAAGATCAGGTTGTGCATGGGGCAGTTCATCGGCTTCAGGTAATAGTCCTGCGCAGGCTTTCGCACCGTGCCGTCTTCATTGAGCTCGGCATCCACCTGCATCGGCGGGAACATGCCGTCCTTGTACCAGTCAAGGTGGCCGGAGACCTCGTAAAGGTGTCCCTTGGTGATGTGCGGTGTGTAAACAAACTCATAGCCGGCGTCCACGTGGCGCTGACGGGAGTAGTCCTCCATGGCCTTGCGGATGATGCCGCCCTTGGGGTGGAACACAGGAAGGCCCGATCCAAGTTCGTCCGGGAACGAGAACAGATCCAGCTCCACACCCAGCTTCCGGTGGTCGCGGCGTTCTGCCTCAGCGATGCGTTCCTGGTAAGCCTTGAGGGCTTCCTTGGTGGGCCATGCGGTGCCGTAGATTCGCTGAAGCTGCTGGTTGTTCTGGTTGCCCAGCCAGTATGCGGAGGATGAGCGCGTCAGCGCGAACGCGTTGGAGATGATCTTGGTGTTGGGCAGGTGCGGTCCCCGGCAGAGGTCGCACCAGACGCTTTCGCCGCTCTTGCGGTCCACATTGTCGTAAATAGTGATGTCGCCGGCACCGACTTCAACGTTCACGCCTTCTCCGGCGTCGGCGGCGACGTTCTTCTTGCCCAGCAACTCAAGCTTGTAGGGTTCGCCGGCCATGGCTTCGCGGGCTTCTTCTTCGGTGACCACGCGGCGAACGAACTTCTGGTTCTGGTTGATGATCTTCTGCATCATCTTTTCCAGCTGGCGCAGGTCTTCCGGGGTGAACGGCTCAGCGACGTCGAAGTCGAAGTAGAAGCCGTCAGTAATGTAAGGGCCGATGCCAAGCTTGGCATCAGGCCGCAGCTGCTGCACGGCCTGGGCCATGACGTGCGCCGTGGAGTGACGGAGAACGTTGAGTCCGTCAGGAGATTCAATGGTGACACCTTCGACGTCTGCGCCCTCGGTGAGGACCTGGTCAAGGTCCGTCAGCACACCATTGACACGGGCAACAACGACGTCGCGGCGCTCGAAGAAGAGTTCCGCGCCGGTAGTCCCTTCCGTCACCTTGGTCTCTTCGCCATCGACGATGAGGGTGATCTGTTGGGCATCTGACACGGGTGTCTCCTATTCATAGTGAAGGCTTCATAGCTTGTGGCGTACGGGGACCACAGCCAGCCACCGTCAATCGTATCTGTTTCGACGAAGGCGGCCAAAGCAGCGCGCCGACACCTGATTTACCTGCCTGTTCAGCTTCCGAGGCCCGTGATGGCCAGGTTCCTGGAGATGCCCTCAAGGGGTCCGGAATGAGTGAATTCAGGCGGAAGCCCGACGCCGGGTGGCAGCACTTCGGCAAACGGCAAGGTTTCGGGGCGGCTAAGGTCCCAGGCTTTGCTGGCACTGAGGCTGATTCCCTTGGGACCTGTTCTTCGCGTAGTTCCGCGGATCAGCAGAAGCCGGGTACCGAACAGGAGCGGACCCGATTCTTCCTGTGCTTCATGGAAGAAGACGGTGTCCACGCAGCCTGTACCGTCGTCGATGCTGATGAACACCACGCGGCGCCCGCCGCGCATGGGAGGTGTCTGCGTTGCAATCCGGACACCGGCAACCAGTACTTCGGTCCCGTTGCGAAGGCCCAGGAGCTTATCCGCCGTGGTGACGCCAAGCTTGTCCAGTAATGGCCTATGGCTTTGCATAAGATGCTCGCTCACATCCACTGCCATGAGATCAAGCTCGGCCCTGACATTTTCCACCATGGAAGGCTCGGGAAGTTCAGGAGCCAGGTTCCTCAACTCAATATCACCCAGGGCAAATGACAGTTGACCCTCAATGACATCCGCAGCTTTCTTCGAGGGACTGGCCTGGAGGGCCTGCAAGTGCTGCACCAGATCGGCACGGTTTGCAGTTCCGCCGGCATCCCGGTGCAGGGCATCGAAGGCTCCGAGTTGGGCGAGCCTCTTGATATTCGGTTTGCTCACCCTGGCCCTTGCCCGGAGATCCGCGAGGGAATCATAGGGTTGACCAGCTACTATCCGCTTCAGCTCCACTCCCGACAGTCCATATATTCCGTTCAGGCTCAAGCGAATGCCGAGCTTGCCGGAATCCTTGCCTTCCTGGATTCTTTCCACTCTGTATTCAGCCTGGCTGCGATTAATATCCAAGGGCAGGATGGGAATACCCAAGCGGCGGGCCTCAGCAACCAGCAGCCGTTTGGGGTACATCCCTGGATCGTGTTCCCACAGCCCTGCAAGGAACGCTTCAGGGTGGTGTGCCTTCAGCCACGCCGATTGATAGGTGGGAACAGCAAAGGCAGCTCCATGGGCTTTGCAGAAACCAAAGCTGCCGAAGGCTTTGAGGGTTCCCCACACTTTGTCCACGACGTCCGGGGAGTATCTCTTGATCGCTTCCCGACGGAAATACCTCTCTACTTCAGGTTCGTGGAGCTCGTCACCCAAGGCCCTTCGAAACTCGTCCGCCCGGTCCAAACCACACCCCGTCATGACATGGAAGGTCTTCAGGATCTGCTCATGGAAAACCGTGACGCCATGGGTTTCCTGCAAAACGGGTTTCAGGTCCGGGTGCGGGTAGACCTCGGGTGCGAAACCATGCCGGTGTTCAAGGAAGGGGCGGACCATGTCCGACTTCATGGGTCCAGGCCGGAACAAGGAAATATCGATAATGAGGTCATTGAATTCGCGCGGCGCCATCTTCCCAATAAGCTCACGCTGGCCAGGGGATTCAATCTGGAAGCAGCCCAAGGTGTGGGTACTGCGGATCAACTCATAGGTGGGCTCGTCGTCGAAAGGCACCGCATTGAGATCAATCCTGCCGTCCTGGGCAATATAGTCCGGACCAGCGCCTCCCGCCTCCACCGGATGGTGGCCAGCAGCCACTACCTCCGCTTTGGACGGATGAAGGCGGATAACCTCCCGCACCGCAAACGCCATGGCACTTTGCATCCGCACACCCAGGACATCCAGTTTGAGCATGCCCATGGGATCCATGTCGTGTTTGTCGAACTGGCTCATGGGCAGGCCCAAACCGCTGGGCTGTACCGGGGTTCTGTCCAGGAGTGTGGCATCCCCCAGGATCACCCCGCATGGATGCATGGAAATGTGCCGGGGAAGGCGGTCCAACCTTTCAGTGAGATCCACCAGCAGGTCCAACTGCTGGTTTTCCTCCATGCCCCCAGGCCCTTCACGGCCAGCCTCCACCCGCCCGGCAAATTCGCGGAGTTCAGGCTTTTCAACCAATGCCTCCCTGAATTTACGTGCGGAGAAGCGCCACAACTGCTTGGCAATTTCGCCGATTTCACCATCGTCCATACCAAGAGCCATGCCGGCGTCGCGGACAGCACCACGGGCCCGGTACCCGTTTTGCATGCTCATCAGGGTCACCCGTTCGGCTCCGAAGCGCTCGAAGATCTTCCGGTAGACGTTGTGCCGTTCGGCGCTTTCGACGTCGATGTCAATATCGGGAAGGGTGGATCGGCGACCCGAGAGGAACCGTTCAAAAATGAGGTCATGACGGATGGGATCCACTTGGCTGATGTCGATCAGATAGTTGACCAAGCTGGAGGCCCCGGAACCTCTGGCAGCTACCCGGACGCCCATCTCGATGATCATCCGGGATACTTCCGCAACAGTGAGGAAGTAGGAGGCAAAGCCGAGTTTGTCGATGATCCCCAGCTCATGCTGCAACCGCGAGCGCATCTGCATTTCCGCATCGCCGTTGATGCCGGGGAAGCGCCGGGTGATTCCTGCCTCGCATCGTTGGGTGAGTTCCACCATGGGGTCACGGTCGATGCCGATGATGGAAGCTTCGGGAACAACGGGCTTTTTCCATCCCATGTCCAGGACGGGATCGATGCGGCATTTGTCGGCGAGCGCTTCTGTGTTGGAGAGCAGCTTGTTCAGTCCTGCTGCTCCTTGCCCTGCGGCGCCCATGATTTCCTTGCCGAGTTGGAGCATTTGTTGGGCGTTTTTCAACCAGCCTTGCCCTGTTGGTTGCAGCTGCCCTGTTGGTTGCAGCTGCCCTGTTGGTTGGAGCAGGCCGGTTGGTTGCAGCTGTGGGGCCGATGAGAGTTCGGGGAGGGATTTTAGTGTGCGTGCTGAGTCCAGGACGTCTGCGGTGGGGGCGCCGTCCTGGGCGCAGTAGCGGACGGCGTTGCTGAGAATGGCGGGGATGTTGTATTCGAGGGCGAGTTTGAGCATGCGTACTGCGTGGGATGTACTGAGGGGTTCTCCTGGGGCGCTGAGGTGGGATACGGTTTCGGCGACCATTGTTCCGGGCGGCATGGCGTCGATCCATTGTTTGAAAAGTGTGCGGGGGCGAAGATATTTCCGCCCTCCCATGGCGCGGCCCACATCGGAGTCCGGTCCTATGAGGACGGTTAGCACGGGTTTGAGGGTTTTGGGGTCCAGTGTGCGTGATGCGAGTTCTGCCCGTGTCACAGCGACAGGCACTACTCCCCCGGCCTTCCCGGAGGTGCGGGCATGGGCGTCTGAGACGAGTCGGCAGAGGGCGCGGTAGCCGGCGCCGTTGTTGTTGCCGTGGGCGAGTACGACGACGCGGCCCGCTACTTGGGTGCGGTGGTCGCCGTCGTCGTCGAAAATGGCGAGGTCCACGCCGATGATGGGGTCGATACCGGCGTCCATGCATGCTTTGAGGTGTTTGATGGTGCCGTACAGGCCGTCCCGGTCAGTACAGGCGAGCGCTGTTGCGCCGTCTGCTGCGGCTGACTGGGCAAGTTCGTCTGGCCAGGAGACGCCGTAGTGGGCGCTGAAGGCTGTGGAGACGTGCAGGTGTGTGAAGCTCAAGGTTCAGGCGGCTTCGTCTGGTTCGACTGCTTGGGCCGGTGCGGCGTCGTGGATGCGTAGAAGCCGCCAGCGGCCGCTGGCGAGGTGGCGGACGAGGTCAAGGGTGATGGTTTTGCTGGTTTGCCCTTCGTCCTGCGGGCGCTGGAGTTGGACCCGCCAGATCTCGTGATCCACCAAGCCTGCGCCGCTTCCCAGTGGGGCCCGGCTTTCTTCTACCCACCATTGGCGTCGTTCGTACCATCTGAGGGGTTCGTTGGTGACGAGGTAGTGGGTTCCTTTCCACTGGATTTCCTGCGGTTGGCCTGTATCCGTGCAGATGACGTCCACGGACTCGCTGAAAAGCCCCATATCCACACTCCTTGCCTGATGAAAATCGTTCGAAGGTATGTTCGAATATCTCCAGTTTACGTCGCCCATCCGGCAAAACCTACTGGGAAGTTTTGCTCCTTCCGGGCGCTTTGGACTTTCGCTTGGCAGCAAGGTCCAGCAGCTTGTCGCGGAGGGGTTGCGCACCTTCTGCGAGCGCCACGCGCATCATCAGGGATGAGCCGATGCGGTATTGCTGGGTCCGAAGAACGCGTTGATGGTTGTACGCCTTGAGGGCTTGGTACAGGGGCAGGGTGTTGACCAGCTTGCCCAAGGTGACGGCGTCTATCAGTGACTCGCAAGCGCCTCGTCCGAGGTTGGGTGCCATGGCGTGGGCCGCGTCGCCGATGAGGACCACATTGCCCCGGGAATAACGCCATAGTGGCGGGGTGGTCCAAATGCGTTGCGCCAATGATGTTTCGGGCGTCGCTGCTTGCAGGACATGCTGGATGCCTTGGGAGTGCCCGGCGTAGCGGCGGCGCGCAACTGCCAGGGCTTCGCCGACGTCAATTTCCTCGGGCCCCATCCGGGAGCGGAAGGACGCATACCAGTTGGTTCCGCCGCTTGAGGGGCCTATGCCAAAGAGGTCCCCGCGCCCCCAGTACTCACCTATGGTTTCGCTGCCTGGCTCTTGGGCAATGACGCCTCGAACGGCGAGGCAGGGTGTCAGCTTGGCCGAACGTGCTTGGCCCCACACGGAACGCCTCACCAGGCTGTGCACCCCATCCGCCGCCACTGTCAGGTGGGCGTCGCCTGGAACCGCGTCCAGCTTTTCGATGCGTCGTTGGACTGTTGGGGGTACGGCTGAGTCCAGGAGTCGCAGGAGCGTGTGGCGGGCGACGCCCACAAGATTCTGCCCTTCCACACTTAACCACGGCACCCCTGTGGCACTCCGGAGCGCGCCGCCCCTGATGACGGGACTGTTTTCCCGGACGGCGCCAAGGATCCCCAACGAGGCCAGGGCCTCCTGGGCTTCGGGCCACATGGCCAGGGTTGTTCCTACTGCCGGGAGGCCGGCCCGATGTTCGTACACGGTGACGTGGAACTGGCTGGGATCCAGAGTTCCTGCCAGGGCGAGGCCTGCTATGCCACCACCGACGATATCCACTTTTTTCATGCTGCCAATGTACTACTACATTTGTAGTAATAACGAGGTTAAAGACTAGACTTTCTCCATGCCGGACAGACGAACCGATCTTGCCGACGCCGCCCTCGCCGTGGTCGCCGCCAAAGGTCTCAAGGGACTGACCCATCGGGCCGTTGACGCCGAAGCTGGCGTGGCCGTCGGAACGACCTCCAATTACTTCCGCAACCGTGCCGCTTTGGTAGCTGCCGCCGTCGACCGCGTTGAAGAACGGGATTCGCTCCTGCTGCAGCAGCAGGGTGGGTCCGAATTCCCGACGTCGGTAGCCGCCTTGGCGGAACAACTCGCGGGAGCGCTGCTCGGGCTCGCAAAAAACCACGCTGAACTGACCCGGGCACGGTTCGCCTTTGCCCTGGACCAGCCCGACGTAGTGGCCGCCGGGCACCAGAGGATGCTTTCAGCTCTTGAACAGATGCTCGACTCACTGGGAATTCCTGGCCCAAGGGCCCGCGCAGAAGCCGTATCGGACTACGGCGACGGGTTGGCCCTGCACCTCCTGACGGCACGCAGCGGCCAGGCGATGGACCAAACCACAGTCGCGGCCAATGTGCGGCGACTCTTGGAGGGATGAAGCAAAGGGGTGGACGCGGGCGGGTCCACAGAGCAGGATTGTGGCATGAGTACCAATGACGCACTCCTGAAGCAGGTCAGTATCTCCGCCGCCGATGACAACCTCGTTGCGAGATTCGAAATCGAAGGCAACATACCGGGCTCCGGCGCTTATGTCGTGGGCCTTGTTGCTGCCAGCGAGGACTATTCCTCCCAACGCAGGCTGGGCATTGAGTTCATGAATGGAGAAGCGATCTCGTTCTACTCCTTCAACCACTCACTCAGTGCCGAGGAAAACTATGACATCAAGGGCGTGGAACACTCCGGCAACGTGATCACGGGGAACTTTCCGATGTCCGCCATCCATGGACTCAGTAAGGGCCACGTCATGACGGCCTTCAGCGAGGCGGACGGCCGCGATTTCCAGGCCGGCGTACCGGTCACGGAAGCGCTCTAGCTAGAAAAGGCCCTCCACCGGTTCAATGAGTTCCGGTGAGTTGTTGCGGACATTTCCGACCGCTTGCCCCACAGCGTCGAGCGTCCAGTCAGCAGCGGCATCGTGCGCCCTTGAGCGGACCATGTCCACCAAACCGGCCGCATCGTCCTGGCGTGGATCCAGCCAGGCCTCCATCGTTTCCCTGCTCATGGGCAAGGGAACCCGGTCATGCAGAACAGTCAGCTCGTCAAAGACGGAGGCACTTCGGCGCGTGCGGGCCGATTCGGACGTCGGAGTATCGGCAGTGATGATGGACATGGACAACAGCCACCGGTCGGGGTCGTCGTTGGACATCGACTGGTCCCGCCACCACTCATACAGGCCGGCGAAGACCAGCCCCTCACCATTCGCGGGATGCACGTAGTAGGGCTGCTTGGACTTTCCCTCACCCTTCTTCCACTCGTAATACCCATCAGCGGGAACAGCGCAGCGCCTGGCCGCAGCAGCCTTTCGGAACGACGGCTTCTCCAGGAGAGTCTCACTGCGCGCATTGATCAGGCGCGCGCCACCTTTGGGATCTTTCGCCCATGAGGGCACCAACCCCCAACGCGCAACATGCAACTGCCGCTTCAATCCATCGTCCACGAGCCTTTCCAGCACAATCGGAACAGCATCCGTTGGAGCCACATTCCACGATTTTTCCAGGGCGATCTCGTTTTCAAGTTCGGCATCAAAGTCAGCCAGCAGATCCCCCACGGCACGGGCCATTACATAACGTCCACACATGGGAACAGTCTGCCGTGTCGCTCAAGGACGCACCAGCCCGGAATGTGACGTAACCCCGATTCCCGGCCTCACGGGAATTATTGGGCTGCGGGTTACGGTTGATACCAACGAATCACCCGTGGAAACGACCAATACTGAGGAGAGCTCTGTGGACTTCACTCCCGACTCCGGCACCATCACCATGTTCTCGACCACCTGGTGCGGCTACTGCAACCGCCTGAAGAAGCAGCTCGACGCCAAGGGCATCGGCTACACCGAGATCAACATCGAAGAAGTAGATGGCACGGCCGAGCTCGTCGAGCAGCTCAACGGAGGCAACCGCACCGTCCCCACCGTCCTGTTCCCGGACGGAACCGCAGCAACCAACCCTTCTGCTTCCGAGGTAGAAAACCGCCTCGCAGCCTAAGCATTCACTTCCGCTGTCCGGCCGCCGCCTCGAAAATCGGGGCGGCAGCCGGTTCCAGACGAATAATCACAGACTTCGACGCCGGCGTATTGCTGCCTTCCGCTGTTGAATCCAAGGGCACCAACACGTTCGCTTCCGGATAGTAGGCCGTGGCGCAGCCCCTGGCACTGGGGTACGCCACCAAACGCAACTGGCGCAGCACACGGTCAACGCCGTCGTCGGCTTCGCTGTGCACATCCACGTAGGCGCCATCCTGGAAACCCAACCCCGCCAGATCCTCAGGGTTCACCAACAAGACCATGCGGCCCTTCTTGATGCCACGGTAACGATCATTCATGGAATACGTCGTCGTATTGAACTGGTCATGGGACCGCACAGTCTGAAGGAGCAATCTCCCCGGCGGCACTTCAATGGTGTCCAGGTCATTGACAGAAAACATGGCCTTTCCCGTTGCTGTGGGGAACGTCCGCGAATCCCTGGGGCCATGCGGAAGCACGAAACCGTCGCGCTCGCGGATGCGGGCATTGAAATTATCAAATCCAGGCACCACATGGGAGATATGGTCACGGATGGTGTCATAGTTGCGCCTCAGACCGGCCCAATCCACCGGAACCTTGTGGTCAAGAACCGCCTCGGCCAGCCGGCTGACGATCGCCACTTCGGAGAGTACGTCCGGAGCGATGGGTTCCAGCGTCCCGGCGGAGCGGTGCACTGCGCACACAGTGTCCTCTACCGTGACAAACTGCTCAATCCCATCCTGCTTGTCGATTTCGGTACGGCCAAGGGTCGGAAGGATCAGGGCCTGCTCCCCCACCACTACGTGGGAGCGGTTCAGCTTGGTGGAAATCTGAACAGAGAGCCGGGTCTTTCGCACAGCCTGCTCAGCAACCGTGGTGTCCGAGATCGCGTGGACCAGGTTCCCGCCCAGCGCGACGAGTACCTTGATCCTTCCATCCCGCATTCCACGGATGCTGTCCACGGAATCGACACCAGCCTTCCGTGGCGGGTCAAAGCCAAACTCATCCCGCACGGCGTCAAGGAACCGCGGCGGCATCTTCTCCCAAATACCCATGGTCCGGTCACCCTGGACATTGCTGTGTCCACGGATCGGCGAAGGGCCAGCACCCCGTTTGCCAACGTTGCCGCGGAGCAGCAGGAGATTAATGATCTCCTTGATGGTGGGCACTGCCTTCTTATGCTGGGTCAGTCCCATGGCCCAGGTGATGATGACCCTGTCCGCGTGGATGTACCTGTCAGCAAGTTCATCGATTTCTGCGCTGGTCAGGCCGGTGGCGGCAAGAACGTCCCGCTCCTGCAAAGTTGCGAGGTGGGCGGCGAAACCAACAAACCCCTGGCAATGCTCATCGATGAACGGGCGGTCCAACACCGAACCCGGCGCTGCTGATTCGGCATCCAGGACGCGCTTGGAAACAGCCTGCAGCAGCGCCATATCCCCGGCAAGCCTGATCTGCAGGAACTGGTCAGCCAAGTCAGTTCCCTTACCAACCAGGCCCCGAACACGTTGCGGGTTCCGGAAATTGATCAGGCCAGCCTCAGGCAACGGATTAACAGCGACGATGGACGCACCCGCGAGTTTCGCTTCCTCCAGCGCCGTCAGCATCCGTGGATGGCAGGTTCCGGGGTTCTGACCCATGATGATGATCAGGTCCGACTTCGCGAAGTCCGTATACGTGATGGCCGATTTGCCCACGCCGATGGTCTCGCCCATGGCCACACCCGTGGACTCATGGCACATGTTGGAACAATCCGGAAGGTTGTTGGTCCCGAAAGCCCTGACGAAAAGCTGGTACAGGAACGCTGCTTCATTGCTGGTGCGTCCACTGGTGTAAAACGTGGCCTGATTTGGATCATCAAGGGCGTTCAACTCGTTTGCTATGACGTCGAAGGCCCGCTCCCAGCTGATGGGTGCGTAATGCTCCGCCCCTGCCGCCTTATACACAGGCTCCACCAGCCGGCCCTGTTGCCCCAGCCAGTACTCGGATCGGGATTCCAGGGAACTCAGCGGATTCGCGGCCCAAAACTCCGTTGGGATCCTCAGCGGCTCTGCTTCCCAGCCGATTGCCTTGGCTCCGTTTTCACAGAATTCTGCAGCCTTGCGTTCCGGTGGATCGGGCCAAGCACAGCTCATGCAGTCGAAACCGTCTTTTTGGTTGACCGCCGTGAGGGTTTTCCAGGCGCGGGAAGGGCCCATATGGGCCATCGCATGGGGCAGGGTTTCGCTGAGGCTGGGCAAACCAGCGGCCGACCTCTTGGGCTCGCTGACGCTCAAGTCGACGTCGGTATCCTGAACTGGGTGCTTCTTCCGGCCCATCATTCCACCAGGTTTCGTGTGGTTAGGTTCCTGATTCCCTCAGCGTAAACCCGGCCCCCAGCGTGCTCAACTAGGCCAACAGACTCCGGAAGTCGCCGTCCACCACATCTGCATAGCCGCGGTACGCGTCAACCACCGCGTCCTCCACTGTTTTGACGTCCAAGTGCGGAAGCAGGTCATTTGCAGCACCGGCGGTAGCAGGATCCCAGTCCAAGCCCAGTGCTGCGTAGCTCGCCGTCAGGACGTCACGGATGGGGCCGGAGTTCTCCACCACAATCACAGAGCTGAACAACCAGCCTCCGGACACCACCCGTTGGGCCGTGCCAATGAGCTTGATGCGATGGGCGGGAAACTCCGCGTCCTCCCCGTGCACGCTGAACTCCCCGGGGCAGTACTCCCCCGGGATCTCCCCGACGGCGGCATGGACACCGACGCTGCGAAGCGCACCTGCCAGCAACTCACCGAACTCCGCGAAGCGGGCTTTTGCACGGACGATCGCGTCAGGGTGCGGCTCAATATGATCAATCACCAAGGTGCCCTGGTGATACGCCGCCGCACGTCCGCCGGCCTTCCGCACGAGAGGTTCGAAGCCGAGCTCCCGGCAGGCATCCTCAGCTGCGCTGAAGCCGGGCAGGTTCGCATCGCGCTGGCCAAAGGCAACGGTGGGCTGCGGGCGGTACAAGCGCAGGGAGGGACCCAATTGCCCGCTGCGGGCTCGTTTCAGCAACTCCAACGCAAAATCAAGATCCTCAGCAGCACCGAGGGTTTCCTCTTGGCGGTAGACCGTGAGCTTGGAGCGGTCGCCGACGCCGCCGTCGGACTCGTTCCTTGCTTCGCTCATCAGCTTTTCCTCAGCGTCAGGATTTGCTCGGCCCTGCCGAACGGTCCGTTGATGTCATGGAGCACGCTGGACGTCAGGCCGATGCCATCGGCTCCGAAGGAGACTTTGTTGTCCAGCCCGAGCCACTCGCCCTGAGGCGCACGGTACATGTGGATCTGCAGATCCACGTTGGGGAAGATGTAGCTGTTCTCGCCCGGCGGGACCCGTGCGGCGATGCCGTTGGCTGTATCGACCAATCCCATCAGTCGGGCAAGATCGCTGCTGTCTTCCTTGTCCGTCAAAGGATGCATGGTCCGGATCCACACCCTGCCCGAACCCGGCCTGTGGCCTTCGCCGATACGCATTTCCAGGGAACGGATGTAACCCCCGGGCCAGACGCTGGCAGCATCCCACAACTTGCATTCGTCCGGGGCGGGCATGGCCTCGTCTTCGAACGCCGCTACCGCGCTCGTATCGCTGGTGATCATGCGCCACGCCGCGGCACGAATCGCCACCCGCCCCCCGGCGGAAAGCTCAGCCTGGATAAGTTCAATGGTTCGTCCTGGCCTCAACGTTGAGGTGGTCACTTGAAACTCGCCGCCGGGGATCAACCCCAGGATCTCGTAGCTGATACGCGCCATACGGACGTCGTCACGGGGCTCATGCCTCAGGAGGGCGTCAGCCATGATGCCCGAGGCGGGGGCCATGTGTTGTTCGTGCGGATTCCAGGCACCTTGGGCATGAATCGTGGAGCGGTAGCGGCCCTCACCCAACGATTCGTAGTAGAAGTTACCCTCCGCCAGTTCCGGTAATGAAGTAGTCAACCCGAGCCTTTCGCAGATCCAGCAGTAGAACTCAGACCACTGTATCCGCTGATTTGGCAGCCGCCCGACGCCGCCGGGCAACGACCACCCACATGATCACGACGACCACAGCCGTCACTAACAGCCCGGCACCAACCGGCGACGCCGCAGCTACCGCAAGCCACGCCTCAAGTGCAGCGAGTCCGATAGTTGCATACAGCAACGCCCAGATGATGGAGCCCAGGACGGCAGCGGGGAGATATCGGCGCAACGGCATCCTCGCTGCCCCGGCGGCCAGGTTAACGGCGGTCTGCAGGCCGATGGTCAGGAAGGACAGCACGACGGCGTACGGTCCCCAACGCTGAATGAGGGCTTGGGCCTGGGCTGCTTTGGGCCGTTGGAGCGACGCCCCGAAGCGGGTGTGTGCGAAGCCGGCAACCGCTCCACGACCCAGCCAGTACGTGATGTTGACGCGGATCATGACAATCGCAAACAGCGCCGCAAGCGCGACGCCAAAGGGCAAGCTCATGATCTGGTCCACGTGACTTAGGCTACCCTAAGCGCTGCTGTGTCGTGGACGGGGTCAGCACAAGCGCACCTAGGATGAATCCATGGATCTTCGCGATGCCGCCCAACAGTTGTACGCCGTGCTGCCACGTGAATTCACCGCGCAGCGGACAGCCTTGGCGCGACAAGCGAAGGAGTCAGGCGACAAGGACCTCGCGAAGGAGATCGGCAGCCTGCCCAAGCCCGCGGCAGGCGCCTGGGCCATCAACATGCTTGCCGTCCACCAGCCCGAGGTGATTGACGGCGTCGTGCGTTTTGGCGCTTCCCTCCGTGCAGCACAAGAGGAGGGAGAAGCTGAAGCCTTCCGTGAACTTGGCCAGCAGCGCCAAGGCCAACTGACCTCGGCCGTGCACGCAGCAAAGGACTTGGCGAGCGGGCTGGGAGCGCCATTGAGCGCGGCCGGGGCTGCCGACGTCGAGCAGACGCTGCGGGCAGCAATGGCCGACGCCGGCGCCGCAGCCGCGGTGACCACCGGCCGGCTGGTCCGGGCACTAAGCGGAAGCGGATTCGAGTCCGTGGACCTGACGGATGCCGTGGCTGCGGCAACTCCTGATGAAATGTCCGGGGCGGGCGAACCGCCAAAAGTGAAGCTGTCTGCCGAACCCAGACCGGCACGCCCCAGCAAGAAGAAGCAAGAGCCGCAGCCGAAAGAGAAAGCACCTGCGGAAACCCCAACATCCCTGGCCGAACGCCGGGCCCAAAAGCGCCAGGCCGCGTTGGAGGAAGCCCGCGAGGAATTTGAGGCAGCCGATCAGGAAGCCAGAGAGGCTGAAGACGCCGCATCCACAGCGTGGAATGTTGTCAAGGAAGTTGCGGGCAGGCGCTCGGATGTCGAGGCCGAGATCACCGAGGTCAAGAAGCGTTTGGCGTCCCTCGAAGCTGAACTGATCGGTATCACGCGGGACGCGGAAGCTGCTGAGTCGCAGAAGAAGCTGGCAGTCCGCGCCGCGACCCAAGCACGACGCACCGCGGACCAGGCCCGACGGCGCGTCGAACGGCTGGCGTAGTCAGTCCTTCTTTTTAACAGGCGACTTTTGAAGGTTATGGGTTGCAGGACCTTCCAGATACTTGCCGTCGGGTGCGTACCTGGAGCCGTGCAAAGGGCAATCCCAGGATTTCTCGGCGTCGTTCCAGCTCAGCAAGCCTCCCAAGTGGGCGCAGCTCGCCGACACCATACAGACGTTGCCATCAACGGTAGATACAGCTGCTGGCTCGCCCTTGTAAAGCCCGACGACGCCGCTCCCCTCCGGCGGTCGCGTCTGGTCCGTGATCTCGGGGTTCCTCCTGACCTTGGCCTTGTCATCGACCATGCGTTTGGCGACGCTGGCATTGAGGCGAACAGATTCCAATGCGCCCTGGGGCGACGTAACGCGGTGGTGTATGACCTTGGCCCAATCAGACTGGCCGCCCAGAATGTCCGCAGTAATGGACAGCGCGGCAGCGACTCCGTTGCTCATGCCCCACTTGTTGTAGCCAGTGCCGAAGAAGATCCGGCCGTGGCCCCGGGGCATTTTGCCGAAGAAGGGAACGAGGTTGGTTGGCCGGTAGTCCTGGGCAGACCACGTATGGGTGACCTCCGCGCCCGGATAATGCTGGTTGGCCCAGGCGAGAAGGTCATCCAGATGGGCCTTGGGTGAGGCCGCCCGGCCTCCCGTATGTCCATAGCCGCCTACCAGCAGCAACTCAGCCTCCGGCGTCGGGTGAGTGCGTTGGGAACGTGTGGGTGGATCAATGCTCAGGTACATTCCGCTCGGTGGCGGGGTTTCACCTGGAAGCCGAAGTGCTGCCGCATAAGAGCGGTTGGGTTCGAGCTTGGCGAAATAGAGTCCGCGGTCCAGGATCGGCGTGCCGGTGGCAATGACGACTGTGTCCGCGGTGAAGGCGCCTTTTCGGGTGGATACTTCCACCGGAAGGTCAGAACCCACATTCTGCACCTGGACACCTTCGACGATTATTCCGCCGTGCTCCCGGATATCCCTTGCAAGCGTTTCCAGGACTTCCATGGGGTGGATCTGCGCTTGGTCATCAAGTTCCAGTGCCTCAACCACGGGGAACGGCAGGCCTGGGTCACGGCTGAAATGTACGTCCAAGCCGGCATCCCGTGAAACTGCGGCCTCCTTGCGAAGCCGCTGACCGCCGTCGTCGCTGGTTGCGAAGGTGACTGCCGTCCGGCGCTGAAACGGGACGCCCTGCTCTTCCATGTACCGCATCAGCCATGCCTGTCCAGTGCGATTCGCTTCCACGTAGGCTTGCACCACTTTCAGGGAGTACTGGCCACGCAGGGCCGAGAGTGCCCCTCCCTGCAGGAGGCTTAGCTTGCCAGTGGTGTTGCCGGTGGTCACAGCGCCGAGGGTTCGCGCTTCCAAAACTGCCACACGCTGTCCCGATCGGGACAACAGCAGGGCCGTCACCATTCCTGTGAGCCCGGCGCCCGCCACTATGGTGTCGAAGTGCTTTTCATCGGGGATTGCATCGGACGTGAAGCTGGATTCCCTGTCCAACCACAGCGATTTCATCGAACAACCTGCCTCTCAATTCACGGAATTGGTGCCTGGCATGCGTTGATGAAACGGTAAGCCGGTGGCTGCGGCTAATCAAGGGGTCGAGCTGTCCGTGGCGAGCTGCGCGGCCCGGCGGAGCCATGGATCCGGGTCCCGGGACCATCGCTCCACAACACGTGCGGCGCGCTCCTTCGCCTGTCCTTCAAGCCTGGCGAGCAGGGGTTTGACCACGTCCACAGCCAGAGGATCTGCCAGTTCTTCCGTGCCGGCCTGCCTGATGAAGCCCTCAATACGGGTCAGGTCCGTGTTGACCAGAATCCCCACCTTGGTTTGCAGCAGCACAACCGCAGCGAGCCTGCGTTCAAAGACCGGCTCATCCCACAATTCCGAACACAGGGCCGTGATGTCGTCATGGCCCAGATTCCTGTGCCGCTTCAGGGCGTCCCGCACAGTTCCTCTCACCGCACCAACCGATGCCCCGTAGACCTTCATTCCACCCAGGCGTTCGCGGGCTTCCATGGCCTTCTCCCAGGACGATTCACGCTGCAGCGTCAAGTCCACAAATTCACCGGCTTCACTCACCTGTCCATTCTGTCAGTGCCTCCCCTTAGCGTGAGGGCAATAGCAATCGACAGGAGAAAATATGCCTTCGCAAGAGCTCGTCAGCGGAACCGCGGAAACCACAGCGTCGTTCCCGGGCGTTCCGGCCGCGGCATCGATGCCCGACTGGTATCCCGCCCTGCTCAACACTGTGGCTCAAGAGGTCCGAACAGGCCGCACGCGCGCTCTGGCGGCAGCGAACAGCGAGCTCCTGAATTCCTACTGGAGCATCGGCCGGCAACTTGCCGAGCGCGAATCGCAGGAGGGCTGGGGCGCCAAAGTGGTTACCCGATTGTCCGCCGACATCCGAACGCGCTTCCCTGACGCAAAGGGCTTCTCCCCCAGGAACCTGCGGTACATGAAGAGCTTTGCCCAGGCTTGGCCCGAGTTTCCAATGTTGCAAGCGCCGCTTGCAACATTGCCCTGGTACCACCAGATCGCACTCTTGGAAAAGCTCGACGACGCCGCCACGCGCCTCTGGTACGCAGCGGCAGCTGCCCAACATGGCTGGTCGCGCAACATCCTGACGCACCAGATCGAGACCCGCCTGCATGAGCGTTCCGGGCAGGCCATCACCAATTTCAAAACCACCATGGTTCCTGCCGATTCAGACCTCGCCCAGCAGGCCACCAAAGATCCGTATGTCTTTGATTTCCTGGCCATGACTGACCGTAGGAGCGAACGGGAACTGGAGCTTCAACTGGTGCAGCACGTGGAGAAATTTCTGCTGGAACTGGGTCAAGGCTTCGCCTTTGTTGGTGAACAGGTGCGATTGGAGATCGCCGGCGATGAATTCTTCGCGGACTTGCTCTTCTACCATTTGAAATTGCGCTGCTACATGGTCATTGAGCTGAAGGCCGTGAAGTTCGAACCCGGGTTCCTGGGCCAGTTGGGCATGTACATGGCGGCCGTTGACGATCTCATGGCTCACCCCGACGACAAACCGACCATCGGCCTGCTGCTATGTAAGGAGAAGAACAGCGTGGTTGCCGAGTACGCCCTGCGTGGCTTCAACGCTCCGGTGGGAATCGCGGAGTGGCGGACCTCCGTTGCCGAATCCTTGCCCGACGAATTTGTTGCCAGCCTGCCCAGTATCGAGACGTTGGAGGCTGAGCTGGCCAGCCAAGCCCCTAGCCTGCCGGACTGAGCTCAGACGTTGTCCTTGAACCAGGCCAAGGTGTCGTTCCAGGCCGCCGTGGCCTGGGCCTCGTTGTAGCGGTCGCTTGTGTCGTTATGGAATGCATGGTCCACGCCCGGGTACACCTTGAGCTGGTGCTTGACCTGCGTCGCATCCAACGCGTCCTTCAACTGCGGCATGGAGCCGGTGATGCGCGCGTCTTTTTCAGCGTAGACACCGAAAACAGCGGGCTTGATGGTGGGGACCTTCGCAAGGTCCGGGGCGGGACCGTAGAACGCAGACGTTGCTTTCAACCCCGGGATCTCAGTCGCTGCCTGCCAGGTGATGCCTCCACCAAAACAGAAGCCGACCATGGCAATGCGGCCCTTGTCCACGAACTCCTGGCCGTTCAGATACTCGAATGCTGCCTGGAAGTCGCCAACGTGCCGCTGGGCGCCGGCCTTGGTAAGTGCACCCGGGACGGCGTCCGGATCCATCGATGCGGTGCCGCCCTCCCTGCTGAGAAGGTCAAGCGCCAGAGCCGCGTAGCCTTCCTTGGCAAAGCGCCGGGCGACGTCCTGGATGTGTGGCGTGAGGCCGCGGTTTTCATGACAGATCAGGACGGCCGGACCCTTTTGGCTTCCCTCGGGCCGGGCCAGGTACGCACTGATTTCAGTCCCTCCGGAATCGAACTTCACCGTAGCTGTTGCCAGGCCCGCTGTTCCTTCCGGCACTGTCAGCGGACTCTTGGCGTTGGGGACGGCTGTCGTTTTTCCCGACGTTGCTGACGCCGTCGGCGTTGGCATTGGGTCCCCGGTCTTTGGCACCTCGTCCGGCGTGCACCCCACCAAGGTCATAGCCGCCGCAGCCGCGGTCATGCTTCCCATGATGAACGCCACGCGCCTGGTGAACGTCCCGTGAGACATGTCGCCCGAGCGGTAGTCGTCGTAGAACTCTTCGATCAAGTACTTTTCAAACTTCTCAAGCTGAACCATGATGTCCTCCCGAAGTTGGGCAGTATCCTCCTCCGATGGAAAGACGCGGGCAAGGGTCGAAGGGTTCACCTGCAGCTTGGATCTGCTGTCTTAGTTCCGGACGCTAAAAAATGTCAGTGGCTACTGACATAGTGAAAATATGAGCCGGAGTCAGCAGATACAAGTCACCCAAGCGGTCGCTTCGCTGCCTGCACGTGCTCATGCAGGCAGCGTCAGCAGTGACCTGATAAATCAGCTGCGCGCACTTGAGGACATGAAGTCTGCGATCTCAAGTTTGCAAGCGAAAATAGCCGTGGCCTTTGACCTTGCCCAGCGTCAAGAGCTCGCAGAGTCCGGAGTTCCAGCGGCTGAACGAAGCCAGGGTGTGGCAGCGCAGATCGCGCTCGCCCGGCGTGAATCACCAAACAAGGGTTCCCGGCTTCTAGGACTGGCCAAGGCGCTGGTGTCGGAGATGCCACGCACCATGGCCGCCCTGGAGTCGGGAAAGCTCAACGAATGGCGCGCCACACTCCTCGTGAAGGAAACAGCCTGCCTCAGCGCTGAAGATCGCTGCGCAGTGGACGAGGAACTCGCCCCGGATGCGGGCACGTTCGATGGTGCTGGCGACAAGACCATCATCGCCGCCGCAAAAGCCGCGGCCTACCGTCTTGATCCTCGTTCCGTGACGCAACGGGCTGCCCACGCGGCGCCTGAAAGACACGTGAGCCTGCGTCCGGCGCCAGACACAATGACGATCCTCACAGCGCTACTCCCGGTCGCACAAGGCGTCGCTGCATACGCCGCGCTCACCCGCCATGCAGACTCAGCACGCTCCGACGGGGACAGCCGGCCCCGGGGACAGGTCATGGCGGACACGCTCGTCGAACGCATCACCGGTTCGCCTGCAGGGTTCTCTGGGATCGACCTTCAACTCGTTATGACCGACCGCACCTTGCTACAAGGGGACAGCGAACCCGCAAGACTTACTGGCTACGGCGTCGTGCCCGCAGAATGGGCCAGGGAGCTCCTAACCAGCGGTGAGAGCAGGACAGATCAAGACTTCAGCATTTGGCTGCGACGACTCTTCACGGCACCAAGCACGGGCGAGCTCCTTGCCACTGACTCGAGGGCACGTTTCTTCCCCACGGGCATGAGACGGTTCATCGAAACCCGCGACCACACCTGCCGCACGCCATACTGCGACGCCCCCATCCGCCATTACGACCACATCCTGCCGTGGGCCGAAGGCGGTAAAACCACACTGAATAACGCGGCCGGGCTCTGCGAACGATGCAACCACACCAAGGAAAACCCCGGGTGGAGCGTCAGACCAGAACCCGCAGAGAGACACACGCTGAAGGTGACCATGCCCACCGGGCACAACTACCACTCAACGGTTCCGCCACTGCCAGGCTATGAACGAACCCGGGTTCATTAAGGAAGTTTCGAGTCAATTGGCATGGTCCTACTGGAGCTGCCTGAGCTCTAGCGCGCATACGTCGTGCCCCGGATACGTGCCTTCCACAACTGCGCTCTTAACAACAAAACCCCTCACGCCAGCACAGCGTAAGGGGCTTTGAAGATACCAAGAACTAAATCCGTTTAGAACTCCCAGTCCTCATCTTCCGTGTTGACAGCTTTGCCAATCACGTAGGAGGAACCCGAGCCGGAGAAGAAGTCGTGGTTCTCGTCAGCGTTCGGGGAGAGTGCCGAAAGGATGGCCGGGTTCACGTCAGTGACGGAAGCCGGGAACATGGCCTCGTAGCCCAAGTTCATGAGGGCTTTGTTGGCGTTGTAGTGCAGGAACTTCTTGACGTCCTCGGCCAGGCCGACTCCATCGTAGAGGTCGTGGGTGTACTGGACTTCGTTTTCATACAGCTCGAAGAGCAACTCGAACGTGTAGTCCTTGATTTCCTGCTTGCGGGCTTCGGAAACCTTCTCCAGGCCCTTCTGGAACTTGTAGCCGATGTAGTAACCGTGCACGGCTTCGTCTCGAATAATGAGGCGGATAAGGTCGGCCGTGTTCGTGAGCTTGGCGCGTGAGGACCAGTACATGGGCAGGTAGAAGCCCGAGTAGAACAGGAAGCTCTCCAGCAACGTGGAGGCAACCTTGCGCTTCAGGGGATCGTCACCCTGGTAGTAGTCCATGACGATCTGCGCCTTCTTCTGCAGGTTCTCGTTTTCGAGCGACCAGCGGAAAGCGTCGTCAATCTCCTTGGTGGAGCACAGCGTGGAGAAGATGGACGAGTAGGACTTCGCGTGCACCGACTCCATGAAGGCGATGTTGGTGTACACGGCCTCTTCGTGCGGAGTCAGTGCATCCGGGATCAGCGAAACAGCCCCGACTGTGCCCTGGATGGTGTCCAAAAGAGTGAGGCCGGTGAAAACACGCATGGTGAGCTGCTGCTCATCCGGCGTCAGCGTGTGCCACGACTGGACGTCGTTGGACAGCGGCACCTTCTCCGGCAGCCAGAAGTTGTTGACCAGCCGGTTCCAGACTTCCACGTCCTTGTCGTCCTGGATCTTGTTCCAGTTGATCGCTTCGACGTGGCTAAGCAGCTTGACCTTTTCGGTCATTTCATCCCCTTTAGCGTTGGGTTCTTTAAGGTAAGCCTACGACGGCGGGTGGGAACCCGCCGTCGTAATCTTTAGTTTTGAGTGCGGCAACTGCCGCAAATAATCAACCGGTAAAGGTTGATCACAGCATGCAGCTAACGCAGCCCTCCACCTCCGTGCCCTCCAGCGCGAGCTGGCGGAGACGGATGTAGTAAAGGGTCTTGATGCCCTTGCGCCATGCGTAGATCTGCGCCTTGTTGATGTCGCGCGTGGTGGCAGTGTCCTTGAAGAACAGCGTCAGGGACAGGCCCTGGTCCACGTGCTGCGTTGCAGCTGCGTAGGTGTCGATGATCTTCTCGTAGCCGATTTCGTAGGCATCCTGGTAGTACTCCAGGTTGTCGTTGGTCAGGTACGGAGCCGGGTAGTAGACGCGGCCAATCTTGCCTTCCTTGCGGATTTCAATCTTGGCGGCCACCGGGTGGATCGACGACGTGGAGTTGTTGATGTAGCTGATGGAACCGGTGGGCGGAACGGCCTGCAGGTTCTGGTTGTAGATACCGTGCTCCATGACGGAAGCCTTGAGCTCACGCCAGTCATCCTGAGTAGGAATGTGGTGGCCGGCGAAGAGCTCGCGGACGCGCTCGGTTGCCGGAACCCATTCCTGCTCCGTGTACTTTTCGAAGAACTCACCGGAAGCGTAGGTGGACTTTTCAAAGCCGCCGAACTTCTGGCCGGTCTCGATGGCCAGACGGTTGGAGGCGCGCAGAGCGTGGAACAGCACCGTGTAGAAGTAGATGTTGGTGAAGTCCAGGCCCTCTTCGGAACCGTAGTGGACGTGCTCGCGGGCAAGGTAGCCGTGGAGGTTCATCTGGCCAAGGCCAATCGCGTGGCTCTGGGCGTTACCCTGGGCGATCGACGGCACCGAGTTGATGTAAGACATGTCCGAAACAGCGCTGAGCGCGCGGATGGACGTCTCAATGGAGAGACCGAAGTCCGGCGAATCCATGGTCTTGGCGATGTTCATGGAACCGAGGTTGCAGGAAATGTCCTTACCCACGGTCTCGTAGCTCAGGTCCTCGGCGTAAATGGACGGCGATGAAACCTGCAGGATCTCCGAGCACAGGTTGCTCATGGTGATCTTGCCGTCGATCGGGTTGGCCCGGTTCACGGTGTCCTCGAACATGATGTACGGGTAGCCGGACTCGAACTGGATTTCGGCGAGAGTCTGGAAGAACTCACGGGCGCTGATCTTGGTCTTCTTGATCCGCGAATCGTCAACCATCTCGTAGTACTTCTCCGTGACGGAAATGTCGGAGAAGGGAACACCGTAGACGCGCTCGACGTCATACGGGGAGAAGAGGTACATGTCCTCGTTCTTCTTGGCGAGCTCGAACGTGATGTCCGGAACCACAACGCCCAAGGAGAGCGTCTTGATGCGGATCTTCTCGTCGGCGTTCTCACGCTTGGTGTCCAGGAAGCGGTGAATGTCCGGGTGGTGGGCGTGTAAGTAGACGGCACCTGCACCCTGGCGGGCACCAAGCTGGTTGGCGTAGGAGAAGCTGTCTTCGAGGAGCTTCATCACGGGGATGACACCGGAGGACTGGTTTTCGATCTGCTTGATCGGGGCGCCGTGCTCTCGGATGTTGGTGAGCGAAAGGGCTACACCGCCACCACGCTTGGAGAGCTGCAGTGCGGAGTTGATGGCGCGGGCAATCGACTCCATGTTGTCTTCGATGCGGAGCAGGAAGCAGGAGACCAGCTCACCGCGCTGGGCCTTGCCGGCGTTCAGGAAGGTGGGGGTCGCGGGCTGGAAACGACCGTCGATGATTTCGTCAACAAGGCGGCTGGCAAGTTCTTCGTCACCGCGGGCAAGGTGCAGGGCAACCATGCAGACGCGGTCTTCGTAGCGCTCAAGGAAACGCTTGCCGTCAAACGTCTTCAGTGTGTAGGACGTGTAGAACTTGAAGGCGCCAAGGAAGGTCTCGAAGCGGAACTTCTTCTTGTATGCACGGTTGAAGAGCTCGCGGATGAAGTTCATCGTGTACTGGTCGAGGGTTTCGCGCTCGTAGTACTGGTTCTTCACCAGGTAGTCGAGCTTCTCTTCCAGGTCGTGGAAGAACACGGTGTTGTTGTTCACGTGCTGCAGGAAGTACTGGTGCGCGGCTTCACGATCGGCTTCAAACTGGATCTCGCCGTTGGGGCCATACAGGTTCAGCATGGCGTTGAGCTCGTGATAGCCCAGGCCCTTATAGGCCTCCGGCAGTGGCTTCTTGGCCGTTTCCACAGCGCCCCCGGTTACTTCTGTTTCTGCGACAGTAGTGTCCAAAACTTTTCCAATCCTTGATTGACCCGATCGACGTCTTCCGGCGTCCCCATGAGTTCAAACTTGTAGAGATGCGGCACGTTGCACTTGGCGGCGATGATGTCTCCCGCTGCGCAATAGTTGTCCGCGAAGTTGGTGTTTCCTGCACCGATAACACCACGGATCAGTTCCCTGTTCCGTGGGTTGTTGAGAAACCTGATGACCTGCTTGGGCACCGAACCTTCGCCGTTCGTGCCGCCGTAAGTCGGCAGGACGAGGACAAAGGGTTCAAGTGCCTGAAGCGGGGCATCGTGCGCATAGAGCGGGATGCGCGCTGCATCCCTGCCCAATTTCTGGACAAAGCGCTTGGTGTTCTCAGATGTCGAGGAAAAGTAGATGAGGTGACTCCTCGTGGTCACAGTGTCCGTGTCACTGCGCACGGATGCCGTTGCCAGCGGTGCCATGGGAGTCACCTCGACTACATAGGAATTCTTGCTTGCTGTGGTGGCGAAGTCCGAAAGGAAACTTAGGCCACGGAGGAAACGGCCTGGGCCAGTTCCTCGATCTTGTCCGGGCGGAATCCAGACCAATGGTCCTGCTCGGTCACGACGACGGGAGCCTGCATGTAGCCCAGCGCCTTGAGGCGTTCGAGCGCCTCGGCATCCTGGGAGATGTCGACACTCTGGTAGGCAATGCCCTTCTTGTCGAGTGCCCGGTAGGTTGCGTTGCACTGAACACAGGCCGGCTTCGTGTAAACCGTAACGGTCATGATCCCTGTCCCCTTAGTTGAAGTCTGTCGCTCTTCGTATCTGGCGGGCTCAACCGGAACTGAATACTGAATCCGATACCGGCCCGCAGGCTGCTGTGGCAGCCAACACGCTTATTTAGTCTTGTGCTGGTTTCCCGCTCAATCCGTAAACCGATACTACATGTAGTGCAAGCGCCTCGCCGGGACCCCAAGATGATGTATTACAAGTATGTCATTCAATCCACCGCTCGTCCACAGGGCAGGGACCTCAAAATGTCCGTGATTCCGCCAAAGTGAGAGATGAAATCCACACCCTGTGGACTACTTAGCCACATTTAATCTCCAGCGTGTCGCCGGGTTCCGGCGTGTCGTGACACTTTGAAAATGTGGCGTGGCGAACAGCTAAACTCTCCTGATGGTCAATCTCCTCCACCTCCGGACGCTGATGGAAGTAACCCGTTTGGGTTCTTTCGCTGCGGCGGCCGCACAGCTTGGCTACACAGCCTCCGCCGTTTCCCAACAGATGGCCGCACTGGAACGCGACACCGGCGTGGAACTTTTCCAGCGTTCGGCGAGGAGCGTCATTCCCACCGAGGCGGCCATCACCATGACGCGGCACGCCTCAAAGGTGCTGACCGACGTCGAAGCACTGATGGCGGCAGCATCAAGGACCAACGATGCGCCAGCCCAGGAATTGCGGCTGGGCATCTTCCCAAGCCTTGCCACGTATGTGCTCCCGGACATCCTGAAGAATGAGCGGTGGAACGGACTCGGAATCGAGCTGCGGGTATCAGTCGCTGAGCCGGCACAGACCATCCAGGGACTGCGCAGTGGTGGAGAATTGGACGTCGCACTGGTGTACCAGGTGGGCCAGTCCGGATTGGCCTGGCCACATTCCCTGGAGCGGCAATGGATCGGCGACGACGACTTCCGCGTGGTGCTGCCCGCTTCGTGGAAAATCCGCGAGGATGCCGAGATTGAGGCCGCGCACCTCTCGGACATGCCGTGGATCGTCCACCACCCGGGCACCAGCGACGCCCTCGTGATCGAACGCCTGTTCGCCAGCTGCAACCTGCACCCCCGCGTCGTGGCTTACAGTGACGATTTTCACGCCAGCCTGGAGATGACCGCGGCTGGCTTGGGTGCCTCTCTGGTACCGGAACTCGCGCTGCGCAACAGGCCACCCGGCGTCGTGGTCCTTGACGTCCCGGACATCAGGCTGGCACGAAACGTGTTCGCGCTGCTCATCAATGAAAAGCGCACAGCGCAAGTCCAACTGTTTACTCAGCTCCTGGCGGACACCCTCCGTGGCACCTCCGAAAAGAGCGGTTTGCATCCCCTGAAATCAGCGCCTGTCAAGGGTCCGCAGCGTCGGAGGTGAATTCTTCCCAATTGCTGGAACCGGCCCGATGTTGGGGTTAGATTGATCACATGGGCAAGGTAGCGAGCACACATTTTGGGGAGATCGAGCTCAATCACGGGCGTGAACATTGCTTCGTGACCAAACACGAACTCGGCGGCAATCAGCTTGAGCTGGACCTCAACGTCACGGCGCACGACCATTTCGACGAGGCTGCCATGCACAAGGTGGACTACCGCTTGCGCTTCCTGCCGGAGCTGGTTGACCAGGTCCGGGAGATGATCGCCGATGAGCTGGACCAGGATGGCACCAATCCACAGCAGTTCCTGCATTTCCATAGTTCCCAGCTCAAGGAAGAACAGCTCGAATCGGTTTTCGGGGTCAGGGACAAGTCCCAGCTCACCAACGACGTCTTCCTCAAAGCCCTCAAACTAGGTCATGTGGCCATCTACCCCGGCCAGCCCGAGCGCTATTTCGTCCTGGACTTCACCCTCGGCTCGCACTTCACGGATGAGCTGCTGGTAGTGGCCGCCGATGAAGACGGCGTAGTGGATGATGAAATTCTTTGGGAATCGTAAAACAGTTTTAACCGCGAACGACGGCGGCCGGTCACCTTTCGGTGACCGGCCGCCGTCGTTGTGGCTGGTTTACTTAGCGGTTTCGAGCAGCGTGGCGCGAACCGTCTGGGTTGCCTTGACCAGGTTGCGCAGGGACTCTTCGGTCTCCGCATAGCCACGGGTCTTCAGGCCGCAGTCCGGGTTGACCCAGAGCTGGCGCGAGGGAACGTGCTTGACGGCGGTGGCCAGGAGTTCGGTGACTTCAGCTTCACCCGGAACACGCGGCGAGTGGATGTCGTAAACGCCCGGACCAACGCCACGGCCGAAGCCGTGGGACTCGAGGTCGTGGACGACCTCCATGCGGGAGCGTGCAGCTTCGATGGAGGTTACGTCTGCGTCGAGGCCGTCGATTGCATCGATGATCACACCGAACTCGGAGTAGCAGAGGTGGGTGTGGATCTGGGTGGAGTCGGCAGCACCGGCAGTGGCAAGGCGGAAGGAGTCAACGGACCACTTCAGGTAGTCGGCGTGGTCTGCCTTGCGCAGCGGGAGGAGCTCGCGGAGGGCGGGCTCGTCCACCTGGATGACCTTGATGCCGGCTGCCTCGAGGTCAGCGATTTCGTCGCGGAGTGCCAGGCCAACCTGGTTGGCGGTCTCGCCCAGCGGCTGGTCATCGCGAACGAAGGACCAGGCCAGGATGGTGACCGGACCGGTCAGCATGCCCTTCATCGGCTTGCTGGTCAGCGACTGCGCGTACTCAGCCCAGGCAACCGTGATCGGGGCGCTGCGGGTGACGTCGCCCCAGAGGATGGACGGACGTGTGCAGCGGGATCCGTAGGACTGGACCCAGCCGTGCACCGTCACGTCAAAACCTTCAAGGTTCTCCGCGAAGTACTGGACCATGTCGTTGCGCTCGGGCTCGCCGTGAACCAGGACGTCGTAGCCCAGTTCTTCCTGCAGGTCCACAACGCGCTTGATCTCGTCCTTCATGAGCTGCTCGTACTGCTCGTTGGTGAGATCGCCCTTGTTGTTGCGGGCACGTGCGGAGCGGATCTCGGACGTCTGGGGGAATGAACCGATGGTGGTGGTGGGCAGCGGCGGAAGGTGAAGTGCCTCTTCCTGGGCAGCTTCACGAACCGCGTACTCGGAGCGGTTGAAGTCCGCAGCGGTCAGTGCTTCGGTGCGGGCGCGGACGTCGTCGCGGCGAACGCCTTCGGCGGTTGCACGGGAAGCGATCACGGCGGATGCTTCGTCGATGGCAGCCTTGGCCGACGCGGGGTCTGCCAGGTAGGAAGCGAGGGTCTTGACCTCCACTGCCTTCTGGTCGGAGAAGGCGAGCCAGCTACGCAGCTGCTCCGAAAGCGTGGTTTCCTCAGCAACATCGTGCGGGACGTGCTGGGTGGACGTGGAGGTGCTGACGGCAAGCTTGCCGGCAGCTGCCTTCAGTTCGTCCAGCTTCGCGGCGGATGCGGCGAGATCGTTGCGCCAGATGTTGTGGCCGTCAACCACACCGGCAACCAAGGTCTTGTTGCCCAGGCCTGCGAGGGCAGCTGCAGAGGGAACTCCCCCCTTGAAGACATCGATGTGCAGGGCGTCGATGTTGGTGGCAGCAATCGTACCGAGCTGGCCGTCAAGCGAACCATACGGGGTGGAGACAAGGATCTGGGGACGCTTCGCGGCAGACGTGAGGACCTCGTAAGCGCGGGCAACGGCTGCTTCGATCTCGGCGGCCGGGGTGTCCTGGTCAACAACAAGGGCCGGCTCATCAAGCTGGACCCAGCTGGCACCGGCTTCGGCGAGCTTCTCAAGCAGCTGCACGTAAACGGGCAGGATGTCCTCGAGGCGGGACAGCGGGGCGAAACCCGCCGAGGCGTCGTCGGATGCCTTGGAAAGCAGCAGGTAGGTGACCGGGCCGACAATGTACGGGCGGGACTCAATGCCGTTGGCAAGTGCGAAGGCGAACTCGTCAACCTTGGCAGTGGAGGCGAGGGTGAACTCGGTTTCCGGGCCGATTTCCGGAACAAGGTAATGGTAGTTGGTGTCGAACCACTTGGTCATTTCCAGCGGCTGCTGTTCCTTGTTGCCGCGGGCCAGGGTGAAGTAGCCATCGATGTCCAGCTGGCCCTCGGCGTTGAGGAGCTTACCGAAGCGAGCCGGAACTGCACCCAGGTGAGCGGTAGTGTCCAGCACCTGGTCGTAGAAGGAAAAGGTACCCGGAACGGCGGCAGCTTCGGTAAGGCCCAGTTCCTGAAGGCGCTTGGCGATGGTGAGCTGGATGTCCTTTGCTGCTGCGTCCAGTGCTGCGGCGTCGATCTTGCCGGCCCAGTAAGCTTCAACAGCCTTCTTGAGCTCGCGGCGACGGCCGATGCGAGGGTAGCCGAGCAGGGAGGCTGCCGGGAACGGAGTGGCGGGCGTGTTCTTTTCAGTCATGGGAATTCCTTGATGAAGTGGTTTGAAAAGGTTGGTGTCTTGGGTGGCCGGGATAGAGCCGACGGGTTGGTGGCAGCCTGTTAGCTTGCGTATTCCTGGCGGAGGGCCATGGTGTTTACGCGGCCAGCAGGCCGCGACGGCCGCGGCAGAGCCAGCTTGTCCAGCACGTCCAGGGCATCAGCGTGCTCATTGAACGTGTACAAATGAATGCCCGGCGCACCGGCATCCAAGGCTGCATTGGCCAGATCCACGGTGGCGGAGACGCCGATGCGGCGACGCTCTGCTTCAGTGTCCACGGCAGCGAGGCGCTCCATGAGTTCCACGGAAGGGTCGACGCCGGCCAGCTCGCCGAGGCGCTTCAGGCGCCGAAGGCTGGTGAGCGGCATGACACCGGGGATGATCGGAATGGTGACCCCGGCCCGACGTGCACGGGCAACAAGGTCCGAGTATTCGTTCGCGTGGAAAAAGACCTGCGTGATCGCGAAGTCCGCGCCGGAACGCTGCTTGGCCAAAAGAACTTCGACGTCGTGTCCCACACTTGGTGATTCAGGATGCCTGGTGGGGTACGCCGCCACTCCGACAGCGATCTTGCCAGCGCAAAGGAGTGCTGAACGACGCTGCTCCACGCGGCGGATCAGTTCGATCAGATCCTGGGCGTAGCGGAGTGAACCGCTGGCAGGCTGGCTTCCGTCTTTGGGAAGATCGCCGCGCAGTGCAAGGATGCCGCGGACGCCGTGGTCCAGGAGCTCACCGATGATTTCCGCCAGTTCAACCGGTGTGTTGCCTACACACGTCAGGTGGGCCAAGGGCCGAAGCGTGGTTTCGAGCAGGAGACGGTTGATGAGGTCAACGGCGGTGTCCCGGTTGGATCCACTGGCGCCGTACGTCACGGAGACGTAGTCCGGCTCGGTGGCTTCGAGTTCACGGATAGTGGTCCACAGAGTTTCTGCGGCCGCCGGGGAGCGAGGGGGAAACAGCTCGTAGGAAAGTGCTACGGGTGCCGTTCCGGCTAGGTTGGGATGTACGTCAATAAGACTTGGTGGCGACATTTGCGTCCTTGGCTGTTCGTCATCGAACGTCACCCAATGGATCCAAGAGAACCATTGATTGCATGATCGATGAATTGAGTTTGGGATACACGAAAGAACTCCAGCAGGACGCAGCCGCGACTGGTACGCCTGGAATGAAGCTTTCCGTGTGCAAATGTCAGGCCCACATGGGGGCACCCACACCCTCCTCACCGCCCTTGCGGGGCGGATCCAACGGAGGATCGCTGACACGTTACCGCGGTAACTTGTTTATGACTCTAGGTCGTGGGCAAGGAGGGGTTCAACTCGGCCACCGAATTAAGACGCAGTTTTACGATCCGTGAAGAAGGATTTGTGAACTTTGTTCGCCAAAAGGCGCCGCAGAAACCTTCACCACGGCCTGTCTACGCCCGAGTCGTTCCCGGGGCCGCGAAGGTACTCCTCGCGTTCCTGCCCTTCTGTCCGCTCACGTTGCGCCTGCTGCGCGCTCTCTCCCAGCTTTTGCAGTTGCTCCTGCTGTTGCTCGGACGGCGAATCCTTGGCTGGCTTCTCCGCCTCGCCACTTCCGTCGGAGTCCGCAGCTATCTTGCCCTTGAGCCGACCGGCAGCTGAGTCCAGGGCCTTTCCCTCCCCTGACGAATTTCCGGGACCCTCCTGCGCACACTGTGCAGGTGAGGACTCGATGACGTCCAATGCTTCACGAAACAACGTGGCTGCCGTTGGCTTACTCCCCGCGGACAGGGCAGCATCGCCCAGCTTCTCGACGCTCAACACCAGATTGACCCGCACTCGGCATTCATCAGTGCCGGCACCGGCATCCAGCGCCGCCTCGAAGTCCTTGCGTGCCGCTGTGAAGTCTCCGGCCAGAACATGGGCGTCGCCGGATGCAAAGTAGGCTTTGTGCGGCTCGAACAGGTTTGCAACCTGCAGCCACGAAGCGGCCCTGGCTGCACCATCCTGGTCGCCTGTTTCGAACGTGTGTGCTGCATACCCGCCCAAGGGGCCCACGCTCAGGAGTTTCGCTGCTACGGCGAGCGCCAGCAGGGCCGGCGGGGCGGACCACAGCGCAAGTCGGCGTCTCCGGCGTCGTGCATGATTCATGCCACTGGCTCCTTGGTTTTCGGGGGCAAGCTTTGACCCCGTACTTCCCGCAGCGTGGTCAGATGACGCAGGGGTTCGTGAAGGGCCAGCAGGAAGCCTGCGAGCGCCAGGAGCCAGTAGAGTTCCACGCGACCGGGTCCGTCGTCCTTGGTAGGTGTGAGGGTGCCGGGCCGCGCTTTGGCGAGCATGTCGGCCGTGGGTTGGTTCCCGTCCCGGTGGACATATGGGACATGGAGCTGCGCTGCGATGTTTTTCAGTTGCCCTTCATCGATCCTGGACACCGCGTCCTGGCCCGAGCTCTTGTCCTGTATGTACCCGGCTTTGGTGTCCGAGGAGTCTTTCATCCGGCCACCCTGCCCGGTGCCGTAACCCAGCACCGCTCCCCCACTTACGCTGTTCGCATCCACGGGCAGCGGCGCTGGTGCCTCGGCCGCCGTGTTCTCGCCGTCCCCGGCGTAGAAGACCAATGCTGGACGTCCTGGGTGCTGCTCCCTGGCGGCCGCGAGCCTGTCCTTGAGCAACGCTCCCGCGCCCGTAATGCTGCTGCCGTTGGCGTACCGCGGGTTTTGCGGCTGCAGCGTTGTTATGGCGGTTTGCAGCGCTGTGGCGTCCTGGCTCAAGGGCATACGGACGGTCGCCTTGTTGTCGAAGGTGATCAGGGAAAACTTGGCTCCCGCCAGTTCCTTGGCGATCGCCATCACGTCGTGTGTTGCCCCTGACAAGCGGGTGCCTGTGCCGTTGTAATCCTCAGCAGCCATGCTGGTACTGGTATCGACAACGAAGAAGACGTCCACGTCCGCGACCGCGGTCCTCGCTTCACTGCCGGACCACCCCGGTCGCAGTGCGGCAAGGACCAGAAGCACGACGGCGGCGCCCCGGATGGCGGTTGGCCGCGCCCACCCTTGGGGTGCACTGCTGCCGGGTCCGGGCCCGCGGACGATGGCCCACAGGGTGAAGGCCATGACGGCGACGCCCATGGCAACGAGGAGCGCCCACGGAATAATCGGTTGAAATATCACGGGTTCAGCCTCCATCCCAGGATCAGCATTCCGGCACCTGCCAGCAGCGCGACGCCAAGCGGCAGCGCCGGGCTGTCGCTCACTGCAACCTGGGGTGCGGCCAGGTAGCTGCTTGCTTCGGTCTCCTGCACTTTCTGGACGATCCCGGGCACCGCGTCAGGGCTGTCCAGAGTGAAGTAGCTGCCCCCGGTTCCTTCGGCAACAGCCCTGAGTTGGCCGCCGGGCTGATCAGCTTGATCTCCGTAGTCAAAGTCGCCGGGGTTCAGTGCATACACCTTGACATTCTTGGTCTGGGCCAGCGCGCCGGCCTGCTGCAAGGTGAAGATGGGGTCACCGGAGAGGAAGTTGTCCGTCGCCAGCACAACAGACCGCGAGCGCTTGGCGTTGCCGGACTCCGATTCGACGTCCGGGAAGCTTTGCACGCAGGATGCCAGCCCATCGCCGATCAGGGACGATCCTCCCCCGTTCCATGTCCCGTCGAAGAAGGATCCCGCCCCGCTGTCCAGGGCCTTCTGAGCTGCCGTGAGCTGTTCGGCGGCGTAGTCGTAGTCGTCTGTCAGCGGGAATAGTTGGACGCTGCTGCCATCGAAGATCACCATGCCGATGCGCTCGCCATCGAATTCCCGGGCGAGTTCCTGAAACACCTTGGCTATGGCAGCGTCCGTACTGGCCATGGATCCTGAAACATCCAGGCAGAGGACGATGTCCCGGTTCCGGATTTCGGGCTGTTCCGTGGTGCGCTGGGCGGGTCTTGCCGCTGCTGTGGCTGTGGCACCCAGGAACAACGCACCCAGGACCATGGCGAGGACCAACGTGGCCTTGTAGCGCCGCAGAGCATCTTGGTATTCGGGAAGGTCAGTGAGGCGCTCGCCGTGTGCCACTGGCCTGCCCCTTTGCGGACGACGCCGGATCACCAGTCGGGCGGCTATCGCCAGTACCAGCGCAGCGAGGGGAAGAATCCACCAGTAGGTCAGCTCCACGCCTGTACCACCTGGCGTGCGGTCTTTGCGGAGTCCCGAACGGATTGCATGGCTACGGGCGCGAATTCGTTGGGGTAAATCAAAGCGATACCCACGGCGAACTGATCCAGTCCGTTGCGGCGCAATTCCTCCAGTGTCATGGAAGTGGCCGGAAGGCCTGTGGCTGCACCCGCAAATTCCCGCACGAGGAGGCTGAGTCGCTGGTGGGCGTCACGCCCGGGGAGGCGGCCGGCGTCGGCCTCTCTTTCGAGGGCATCTATTGCTGACAGACACCTGGCCCGCAGCGTTTCCAGATCGTGTGACCCTCCATGCAAGCTAGCCGGAGTTTTTGGCGATGCTTTGCAGACGGGCCACAGGATCCACCCGTACCAGCACGCTACGAGAAGCAGTAGCGCCAATCCCAGCCATAGCCACAGCTGCTGATATTGAAGGGGTGCGTAGAAGCCCGCGTCATCCTGCACGGTTGCCACTCTTTGCAGACTTCGAGCCAGAGCGGTGCTTCTCCAGGAGCGCGAACACCGCCGGGAGGACGTCGCCTGTGGCACTAACCGTCTGCTCAGCAATGCCGAGCCTGCGGAAGAAGGCGCTGCGCTCCTCCCCGCGTTTCCGCATGGCGGTGGCGTATGCGGCACGAACAACACTGTTCCCCGCCAACGGCGCAGGGATCCGGTATCCGTTTCCGACGTCGAAGCTCGCCTCCTGCGTAGGCGCCGGATGCCCCGGTTCCTTGGCCAACTCAGCGTCGAGGATAGTAAGCCAAAGGACTTCGTGCCGGGCCCGCAGCCGCCGGAGCAGCGTTTCAGTGTGGGCGTCGGGCTTAAACTCATCCGCGAGAACGACGACAAGCAGCCGGCCCTTCAAGAACCTGAGCGCATAGTCGAGTTGCTCGGTGATGGCGCTCGCCGGCCCATCCAGGGAAATCCCCGCCTCCACTTCCCGCAGCAGCCGTTCCAAGTGCCCTTCACCGCCCTGGGGCGGGAGGTAGCGTGAGGTAACGGCCGAGCCGTGCAGGAGTCCGACGTCGTCCCCGTGCCTGCAGGCGAGATAGCCCAGCACGCCGGCAGCATCAACGGCGATCTCCTTCTTGGATTCACCGGAGGCGGCATGGGCTGCCATGTTCCGTCCTGTGTCCACGAGCAACAGCACCGAATGACGGCGAACGGCCACATAGCGTTTGACCAGGGGTGATCCGTGGCGGGCAGTGGCTTTCCAATCAATGTCCCTGACTTCGTCGCCGGGTACGTAGGAGCGCAATTCGTCGAAGTCCAGGCTGCGGCCCTTGGAGACAGAACCGTATTCGCCATCCAACAGGGTGAGGGTCCTGCGATGGGCGAAGATGAACATCTTCGACTTCACGCGTCGGAGCAGGCTTGGCATGCGGTGACCGCTACGGCGTCTGCACGGACGCGAGCACTGCATCAATGATGGTTTCCACGGGGACGCCTTCAACCACGGCATCAAACCCGAGCACTATTCTGTGACGCAGGATCCTGTGGGCCAGTTTCTTGACGTCCTCCGGAATGACGTGATCCCGCCCGCTCAAGAGTGCCAACGCCCTCGCCGCCTGGCTGAAGGCAATGCTCGCGCGCGGACTTGCACCAAACTCGATGAGGTTGGCCAAACGTGGCTCCAGGTATTGGGAAGCATGGCGGGTCACATAGGCCAGGCCAACGATGTACCTGATGATGGCAGGATCAACGTAAACCCTCTTGACGAGTTCCTGCACCTGGACAATGGCGTCAAGGGAAGCGGCCGCCGGTGGCTTCTGCGCTGCGCTGAACACCCCGGCATCTATGCGCCTGATGACTTCGGCTTCCTCCGCCGGGCTCGGATAGTCCAGGACGTCCTTGAGCATGAAGCGGTCCATCTGTGCTTCCGGAAGGCGGTAGGTTCCCTCCTGCTCAATCGGGTTTTGCGTTGCCAGCACCAGGAAAGGCTCGGGCAGAGGATAGGACTCGCCACCGATGGACGTCTGCCGTTCCTGCATCGCCTCCAGCATGGCGCTCTGCGTTTTGGCGCTGGAACGGTTGATCTCATCAAGCAGCACAATGTTCGCGTGAACCGGTCCCAGTTGGGTGACGAACGTGCCTTTGGCCGCATCAAATATCTGGGTGCCCGCGATGTCGCTGGGCAACAGGTCCGGAGTGCATTGGATCCGGCGAAAATCCGCACTCACTGACTCCGCAAGAGCTTGCGCCGCTGTGGTCTTGGCCAGACCCGGCACGCTCTCCAAAAGGACATGGCCGCCGGTCAGTAAGCCGATCACCAGCGTCTCCTGCAGCCTGGACTGGCCCACCACCTTGGTCTCGAAGCTGCGGATAATGCTGCCGACGAGCTGCTGGGCACGGGCCAAGTCCGGTGCATGGATTCCGGTCGTGGCTGTGTTCTGAAGCACTCGTGGTCCCCTCGCTGGCGTGAATCACTCTATCCAAGCCTCCCCTGAACAAGCTCGCAATGGGGAGCCCTCCCCATGCGGGCTTCTGAGGTCTATTCTTTTGCCATGCCTCAGCTACCAGTCCGCTATGAGCAGTACCTCAACGGCCAAAGCCAGCGCGTCATCGACGCCGTCCGCCCAGTTCTGTTGCAGTCCGCCGCAGACCAAAGGCATGGAGTCAGGATTATCTACAACACAGGCCCCACCGGGCACCAGGCTCATCTGGATGAATCGATACCCTACGGCGAAATAGTCGAGGACATCGACTAGCCCTTCACCGAGCCGGACAACGCGAAGGAGCTCCCCACGCTCCGCGACACCAGCACGTACAGCAACAGCACCGGCACTGAGTACAGGATGGAAAACGCCGCCAGCTGCCCATAGGCTATGGCGCCATGCTGGCCAAAGAAGCTGAAAATGGACACTGCCGCTGGTTGCTTGGCTGTGGAGAGCAACAGGATGAACGGGACGAAGAAGTTTCCCCATGCCTGTATGAAAACAAAGATGAATACTACGCCCAGGCCCTGCCTCATGAGAGGCAGGACGACGGTGCGTAAGGCCGTCATGCTTGAGGCACCATCCATCCATGCCGCCTCCTCCAGTTCCAAGGGAACGGAGTCCATGAAGTTCTTCATCATCCAGATGGCCATGGGCAGCGTGGTTGTAGCCATGAAGAATACGGTGGCCATCATGGAATCGAGCAACTGGAGCTGGACGAACAATCCGTAGACGGGCACCATAATGGCGGTGACGGGCAACGACGTCCCGAAAAGGACCGAGTACATGAACGGCTTGTTGAACCTGGACTGGTAGCGGGACAGCGGATATGCAGCAAGAACTGCTGCCACCAGGTTGACCGCTGCCGTTCCGGCAGAGAGAAGGAAACTGTTGGTCAAGGGCTGGAACAACAATTCCGGCGTGAACACCGCGCCAAAATTATCCATCGAAGGCGCCGACGGCACCGCAGTCTGGTAGCCGGCCTGAGGATCGACGGCGGCCAGCAGCAACCACAGCAACGGTGCCACAAAGCACAAACCGATCACGGCCAAGGCAACATCTGCCGCCAGCCGCGGCTTGGACATCACGACTTCTGCTCCTTGAGCAGGCGCACATAGACAGCGCCGAAGACTACTCCCAACACGATCAATACCGAGGCAATGGCCGTCCCATAGCCAATATCCCCGAATTTGAAGGCCTCTTGGTAGGCCAACACCGGCAAGGTGGTACTGGCATTGGCTGGGCCGCCGGCCGTCATCACCCAAATGAGCGTGAACACCGCCAACGTCTGCAGGGTAATCAGCATCAGGTTGGTGGCAATGCTGCTCCTGATCAGTGGCAACGTAATGAATGCCAGGCGCTGCCAGCCTTGAGCCCCATCCATCAGGGCAGCCTCCGAGACATCCTGCGGAACGTCCGCGAGGGCGGCCCTGAATACAAGCATGGAGAACGCCGTTCCCCGCCACGTGTTCGCCAGGATAATCGCGACAAGCGGGAACGTGTACAACCAGTCCGGCCCCTGCCCGCCAAAGAAGGCCAGCATCTGATTCAGTGTGCCGTCACGGTTGAAGTAGGCGTAGGCCGCGAAGGCAGCCACGATCTCCGGAAGTACCCAGGCGGCTACCACCGCCGTTCCCACCCACGAGGAAACTGCCTTACGTGAGCGCGTCATGAGCAGGGCGATCAATAGGCCGAGCACGTTCTGGCCGAACACGGCTGAGGCCGCGACGAAAACAACAGTCAGCCATGCCGCCAGTGGAAACGAGTCATCGCTGAACATCCGGACATAGTTCTCCAGCCCCACCCATTGTGGATCCCGGGCAGCCCGGCCTGAAAGTGCGGCATTGGTAAACGACGCATAAAAGGACCAGGCCACCGGGGCAAGCAGGAACAACAGGAGCAAGAGAACGGACGGAACGACCGGCAGGAGCCGCAGGTAGCGGCGAATCGTCATTTCGCCGCTGTCATTTCTTTGATGTCATCTCATGCCCGTCATCTGTCCAGGACCTTGTCATCGCCAACAACCTTGCGCACCGTGGCGTCATACTCCGCTGCGGCATCTTCAGGGCTTTGCCTTCCAGTGATGACAGACTCGGTGGCTACCTGGACCGCCGTCGAAATCCTCGGATAATCGGCGGTGGCTGGGCGGTAATGCGTCACCTTCACCAATTCCGACACGTCCTTGACGAACGGATTCGCCGAAACGTAGCTCGATTCCTTGGCAACATCCGTGCGGACCGCTATCTGGGAGTTGTTAACGTCAAAGGCCAAGGCATTCTTCTTGTTCAGCGCGGTGGTGAGGAACTTGAACGCCAGCTCAGCGTTCTTGCTCTTGGCACCAACTGCAAGGGTCCATCCACCGGACATACTGACGCCACCCGGTTCCTGTCCGTTCCGCGTGGGGAACATGGCCACGCCCATATCCTGCTCGTAGCCTGCCCACTCATAGGGCCCGCCCTTTTGCCAGAACGACGGCGTGTAGGAGCCTTCCACGGTTGCCCCCAGTTTGCCCTGCGGGAACCACTCGCCAAAGACCTTCTTCCAGACATTGGCGTCGAGGGCTTCAGCCGGGCTAGTTGCGAGTTTTTCGTCGTAGAGGGTCTTCAGGAAAGCCAGCGAGTCAGTAAAACCCTGGGAACCGACTACCCACTTCTTTTCCTTTTCGTCGTACAGCGTGCTGTCAGTCCCGTAGAGGAGTTCGTAGAAGCTCTGCATGACGGTTCCCTCGCCCGTACCCTTGCCGGCGTACATGTTGAAGGGAATCACGGTTGGGTCCGAGGCTTTGATGGCACGTGCCGTGGAGAGAATGTCTTCCCACGTTTTGGGCTGCCACGGAACAGGAATTCCGGCCTTCTGCAGCACTGCCTTGTTGTACCAGATAGCACGCGTGTCAGTGCCCAGAGGCACCGCGTAAATACCTCCGTCGTCGGCCCGGCCTGCAGCTTTGGCCGCTTCATTGAACTGGGACCAGTCATCCCACTTTTCCAGATAGCTGTCCAGCTTCAGGAGGTAACCGGCGTCGACGTCGGAGCGCACCTTGAACGTGTCCTCATAGAAGACGTCCGGCGCGGTGTCCGGGGATCGCTGGGCCAGAGCGAGCTTGGTGCCGTAGTCGTCATCGTTGGCTTGGATCGGTTCGAGATTGACCGTCACCGAAGAGTTGGCTGCCTCGAATTCTTTCTTGGCGTCCTGCATCACGGTATCCAGGGCAGTGAAGGAGTCGGATTTCTGGTAGACGATCTTCAGGGTCTTGTTCTCGGCAGTAGGCGGCGTCGAGGAACAAGCGGTTGCAGCGAGAAGAGCGGCTACGACGGGAAGGACGGTGGCAAACCTCATGGGGCGGCGCATTATGCTCCAATCGAGTCGACGTGGCGGAGTAGTTAGCCCTCCAGCAGGAGCCGTTGGGCGCGTGGTGCCAGCGTGTGCTCCAGCACGAGGCAGGCCGCACCAATGGCGCCCACATCCTCACCCACTCCGGAACCCACAACTTCAATACCGTGGATCATGCGGGCCGCACTGTTTTCAGCAATCAGGCCCGGAACACGCTCCAGGAAGTACTTTGACATCCGCCCCCAGAAAGGACCACCAAAAACAACGCGTTCCACGTCAAGGGTGTTGGTCACCACCGAGACAGCACGGGCCACAAGAGTGGCTGACTTATCAAGAATGGCGATGGCTTTTTCGTCGCCCGCATCGGCTTTGTCGCACAACAAGGCGTAACGTTCCTGTACCTGCGGCCCATCTGCGTCCTCGCCATGGCTGTCCAGCACACCCGCCGCCTCGGCCTCAGCCACAAGGACCTGTGGGATACACGAGGACTTCACGCAACCACGGAGCCCGCAGTCACACTGGGGCCCCATCGGATCAACGATGATATGACCGATTTCGCCCGCGTTGCCGGACGTTCCACGGACCACTTCATCGTTCAGGACAATGCCGCAACCAATACCGGTGCCCATATACATGAAGACGAAACTGCCGGCACCGCTGGCCCCGCCGGCCCAGGTTTCGGCCACCGCAGCACTCGTTACGTCCTTGTCCACCAGTGTCTCCAGGCCCGTGGCCTCTGTGAGGGCCTCGCGGATACGCACACGGTTCCATCGAGTCAACAGCGGAGGCTCCACGACGGAACCTTCATCGAGGTCGATTGGGCCCGGGACGGCTACACCGAGCCCCGCGATCTTGGATGCATCAACGCCCGATTCCTCAATGAGCACCTTGATCTGCTGGGCGATGCTCGTGATCACCGCGGCGGGGTCTCCACCGGGAGTAGCCATCCGCGAATGCCTGACGACGTCGCCGAGGAGGTCAAGGACAACAAAGGTGATGACTGCAGGGTCAAGGTGGACGCC
>NZ_JBFRDV010000033.1:0-45307 GCF_052113945.1 Paenarthrobacter sp. RAF54_2 | reverse complement strand
CGCAAACGCCAAGCCGAGGGACGAACCACAAAGGAGATCCGCCGGTGCGTGAAACGCTACCTCGCCCGGCGGATCTACCGAACCCTCAACGCCCCAAACCCCGGCCCTTGCCACACTTGACAACCATAGAAGGATCCCCGCGTTGCTTTAACCTGAGGTATGGACGTCGTCGTCATCGAAACACCCCAGTTGGGGGACCGGAGCTACCTGGTGCATGACGGCCGTGTGGCCTTGGTGATCGACCCCCAGCGGGACACCGATCGGATAGAGACGGCGGCGAGGGAAGCCGGTGTCCGGATCACCCATGTGGCCGAAACCCACCTGCACAACGACTACGTCACCGGCGGATTGTTGCTCGCCGAGGCACATGGCGCCGCTTACCTGGTCAATGCTGATGACCATGTGGAGTTCACACGTGTTCCCGTCACAGACGGACAGGTGCTTCACGTCGGCCAGCTCACTGTGACGGTGGTTGCCACGCCTGGCCACACGCACACACACCTCTCGTACGTGGTCCGGGATGACGTGCACGACGACGGCCCTGAGGCTGTGTTTTCCGGCGGCAGCTTGCTCTACGGTTCAGTCGGGAGAACGGACCTCGTCTCGCCCCACGACACTGCGAAGTTGGCCCACGATCAGTATTCATCGGTCCGGCGACTGGTGGATCTGGCGCAACCCGAGGCATTTCTCTATCCAACACACGGCTTCGGTTCCTTTTGCTCCGTGGGGCCCTCCAGCAAGGTGAATGCCTCAACCATTGGCGAGCAAGCCGCAGCCAACCATGCCCTTACTGATCCCAACGAGGACCATTTTGTGGCCGAGTTGTTGGAGAACATCACGGCCTACCCGGCTTACTACGCGCACATGAGCCCCCTCAACGCCGGCGGCCCCGGTGCAGCGAACTTGCAGGTGCCTGATTCCGTGGACGCCGGGGAGCTGAGCCGGCGCCTGGAGGCGGGGGAGTGGGTGGTGGATCTGCGGCACAGAGTGGCCTTCGCAGACAGCCACCTCCAAGGCAGCGTGAGCTTCGAATACGGGCGAGGTGATAATTTCACCAGCTATCTCGGTTGGGTGATCCCATGGAATCAACCCCTTACCTTGATGGGCCCGCTGGATGAGGTGGAGAAGGCGATCCGCGATCTGGCGAGGATTGGCATCGATAGACCGGATGCCGCCGTCGGGCCTGAGTCGGGTGATTCGGATATCGGCGCCTTGGCGCCGGACACTCCCCAAGTGAGCTACGAGCACGGGGACTGGGCTGCACTCCTCAAAGACCGGGAGCCTGGGGACGTGGTGCTGGACGTTCGCCGCCCGGAGGAATACAAGGCCTCGCACGTCAAAGGAGCACTCAATGTTCCGGTCTACGAGTTGCTCGGCAGGATCACCGAGCTGCCGGACGCCAGGATCTGGGTGCACTGCGCCACGGGATACCGGGCGAGTGTCGCAGCGAGTCTCCTGGACCGGGCGGGACGGGACGTTGTCCTGATCAACGCGAAGTTCAGGGACGCGGATGGGGTGGGAATCGAGACTGAGCCTTAAATCGGGACCGTGCCTAAGACGTTGCAGGCCCGCTATTTCGTGGTCGGCCCGCTATTTCGTGGTTGGGCAACAACGGATAAGCGGGCTGGCAACGGACTAAGGCCGAGCTAACGAGGGGTTTTGTCTGCGCAGAAATCCAGGTTCCGGTAGACGCTCTGGACGGCGGCGTCGGGATCGTGTGCTTCCAGGGCATCCACTAGTTCGTCGTGGCCCTCGCGGGGGATGCCGTTGAAGCCTTCCTTGCGTTGCTGCCGGAGGAGATCGTTGTGGAAGACGCCGCCGAAGGAGACGTAGAGCTGATGCAGCAGCGGATTTCCGGATGCGAGGGCAACCCGTTCATGGAATTCCCAATCGGCCCGGGCCCAGTTGGGGTAGTCCTCGGACTCCCACGCGTCATGGCGCAGGGCCAGGAGGCGGCGCATCTCAGCCAGGTCTTCGACAGTGGCGTGCTTTGTGGCGAGGCGGGCCGCCTGAGTGTCCAAGCCAAGCCGCACTTCCACGATGTGTTCCTGGGTGTGCTCCAAGTACATACGCTGGGCTGCACCGGACATCTCACTGTTGGCACGCACGTATGTGCCGTCACCCCGGCGGACTTCGAGCATGCCCGAGTGCGCCAATGCCTTGATGGCCTCGCGGAGGGTTCCCCGCGAAACGCCCAGGCTTGCCATGAGTTCAGGCTCTGCCGGGATGCGCTCCTGGAGCGGCCATTCGCCTGATTTGATCATGTCCCGCAGCTTGGCGGTGATCTCCTCGGCGAGGGCCGGGCGATGCGAAGGGGTAAGGGTCATGCTGTCCTCGGTCCGGTCTTGGTGGCAGTGCGCTTGCTCGTGAGCATGTGGCAGGTAACCATGAGCGCCACCGCCACGATGGACAGCAAGCTCAGGGGCAGCGCCCAGCCGCCCGTTGCGCTGTGGAGCAGCCCCATGCCAAAGGGGCCAATTGCCGCAATCAAGTATCCCAGCGATTGGGCGATCGTGGAGAGCGCGGTGGTTTCCGCCGTCGACCGGCCGCTGCGGCTGATGATTACCAGGACCAGCGGGAAGATGCCCAAACCAAACCCAAAGAGCACGGCGGAAACGAATGCCAAGGAGGTCGGCAACCAGATCATGGCGGCAATGGCAACCAGGGTGGAGCTGCTTGCGAGGTAGAGGGCAGGCCGCAGCATTCCGGGCCGGGAACCGAAGGCGAGCAGGATCATGCCGGCGGCCACGGAGACCAGCTGCATGATGCCAAACTGCAGCCCGCTTTCGGAGGCACTGAGGCCTTGGGACGTGAGGATGTAAGCGAACCAGCTCATCACGGCATAGGCGAGGAAAGCCTGGAACGTAAAGATGGCGGTGATCAGGATGCCCAGGCGGGTACGGAGCAGGGGCCACATGGATACACGCGGACGGTCCGTCTTGGTGGAATTCCGGTGCGAGTGCAGGACCACCGGCAGGAAGCCGAGCAGCGCTGCGACACCCAGGATGCCCCAGGCGGCAAGACCCATCGATGGCGAACCGAGCTGCTGCGCCAAGGGAACGCTCACTGCCGCTGCGAAGGTAGCGCCACCGGACATCGTGAAGGTGTAGAGGCCGGTCATCATGGAGGTGCGGTCCGCATAGTGCTCGCGAATGAACGACGGCATGGCCACGTTGCAGACGGCAAGTCCGGACATCGCCAGGACCGTTCCGCCGAGGAGCGCACTGGTGGCCGGGACGCCGCGCACCAGCAAACCTCCAGCGAGCAGGGCCAAGGCGATGGCGATAGCTTTCTCGACACCCACGCGGCGGGTCAGCCACGAGGTCCCCATCCCTGCAACCGCGAAGCACAGCAGCGGAATCGAGGGCAGGATTGAGGCCACCAAGGCCCCGTAACCCAGTACCTGCTGCAGCTCGTGGAAGAGCGCCGCTGCGCTGGTGATTCCGGCGCGAAGGTTCAGTCCGATGAGCACCACAGCAATGATGCCGACGACGGCGACGACGCGCGTCTTGGGAACTGCCTGGCGTTGGTTTGCTGCCGTAGAAGCAGTGGCAATCGTAGGGATGTTTCCGGTGGTGGGGGTAAGAGGGGTCGTCGCAGCCATATCTAAAGGTTAGACGTTTGACGTCTAATGTCTACACTTTTGTGGCGAACCTCTCTGGGCGAACCTCTCTGTACGAGCTCGCGGATGGCCTACCGCGGGTTGCGCGAACCCAGCCGCTGCACCGCCAGGGCGAGCCAAAGCTGCACACGATCCTGGGTTTGCGATGGGTCGTAGCCCGTCAGTTCGGTGATCTGGGCCAACCGGTACCGCACGGTGTTTCGGTGCAGGGTCAGGGCTTCGGCGACGGCGGCGACGGAGCCATTGTGATTTAGGTAGCTCTCCAGTGTGGCTACCAGTTCAGAGCCGTGGGCGGCGTCGAACTTCCTTAGCGGAGTGAGGGATTCGCTGGCCATGTCGGCCAACGGAACGTCCTCGCTGGCGAGCAAAAGAGACGTAAGGCTCAGGCGCTCCGGCTCGTTGACCGGCAAGCCGTGCGCCACGGCGTCGCGCGCTTCAAAGTAGCTCCAACGCAGGCCGTTTGGCTTCGTATAGGCGCCGCCGATTCCGATCACGGCGTGGATTCCGGCCTCTTGCAAGTGGTCGCTCAGGCTCTTGGCCAAGGACGTGGCGGAGCTGCCGTCGTCGGTGATGACGGTGACCAGATCCTTCCCTACGACGGCGCTAACGCCGGCTTCCAGCGCCTGGGGCAGCGAGATGCTCACCAGTTGCTTGTGGTGTGCCGTGGACTCCGCCACGAGCACCACGTTCTTCCTGGTGCTGTTGATTCCAACGCCTGCCAAACGGCGGGCGGCCTCTATGGTTTCCAAAGTGCCGTGGATGACGTCGTCCAGAACCTGCCCGGCCATGGCGCGCTGGGCCTGGCGCTGCTTGACCATATTGTTCAGCTCAACACTGATGAGGTTCTGCGCGTAGCTGACGATCCCCGAGTCCACGAATGGCTGCCGCAACCACAGCGTGCAGGCGTCCCTGCGGCCGGTGGGAATCGGGTACGAAGCCCAGCCGTCCGCCGTCGGGGCCGGTTTTCCGGGAACGCTGTTGTAGAGCTGCGCGCTGAACTGGGTGAGCACAACATCAGTGCGCAGCATGCTGCCCAACTGTTTCAGGAGCTCGCCCAGGCCGCCGCCAGTAAGGAGCGATCTGGCCAGGATCTGGTGCCCGGCCAGAAGCCGTTCCAGGTTTGAGTAGTGGTCAGCTGAGTGTGACTCGGCAACGAGCTTTCCGATCGCGATAAAGGGAATCTCGTACGGCACTTCAACCAGGGGCAAACCCCAACGGTTGGCTTCGGCGATGAGCGCCTCCGGAACGGACTCGTGGGTGAGGCCGATGCCGAAGCCGATGCCCACTGCACCTGCCCGCTGGACCTGCCGGACGAATCGGCGTTGGTCGGCGGCGCTCTTCAGGCGCAGGCCAGTGGTGAGGACCAATTCCCCGCCGCTGAGGAAGCGTTGTGGATCCTCCAGCTCCGTCACGGCCACCCAACTGATGTCCTGGTTCCAGGTTGTTTCTGCGCTACCTGTTTTACGGAGCTTCAAGGATGGGACAGCGACGAGCGAGGAGAGGGACATTGCCATGGTTACAAGCGTAACCCGGCGCTGGTCAAGCGCACTAAGGAGGGTATGCCGGTGTGTGCAGCTGACTATTCCTTGGACCCCTTCGCTGGCATAGGCTCTGATCAGCTAAAACCCATGCCCCAGACACCGAAAGAGGGTTGCACACCGTGGTTCAAACCTTGCAGAACTTCATCAACGGCGAATTCGTTACGCCGGCAGGTACGGGTCTCCTGGACATCGTGAACCCCACCAACGGGGAGATCGTTGCCAAGTCGCCGATTTCGGTGCAGGCCGATGTTGACGCCGCCATGACTGCAGCCAGCGAAGCCTTCAAGACGTGGAAGCACGTTACGCCGGGCCAACGCCAGCTCATGCTGCTCAAGCTCGCCGACGCCGTGGAGGCCAACAGCGACGAACTCGTTGACGCCCAGCACCGCAACACCGGTCAGGTCCGGTCCCTGATCGCTTCCGAGGAAGTTGCCGCAGGTGCTGACCAGCTCCGCTTCTTCGCCGGTGCAGCACGCATCATGGAAGGCAAGTCCGCCGGGGAGTACTTTGAGGGCCACACCTCCTATGTTCGCCGCGAACCGATCGGCGTCGTAGCCCAGGTTGCCCCGTGGAACTACCCGTTCCTGATGGCAATCTGGAAGATCGGCCCCGCCCTTGCAGCCGGCAACACCGTTGTTCTCAAGCCCTCGGACACCACACCGGAATCCACCTTGGTCCTGGCGCGCCTCGCCGGCGAGATCTTCCCGGCCGGCGTGCTCAACGTTGTCCTCGGCACCGGCGAAACCGGCGCGATGATGGTTGACCACAAGGTTCCCGGCCTGGTGTCCATCACCGGTTCGGTTCGCGCCGGCATCGCGGTCGCCAGCGGCGCAGCCAAGGGCCTCAAGCGTGCCCACCTGGAACTGGGCGGCAAGGCTCCGGCCATTGTCTTCAAGGACGCCGACATCAAGAAGAGTGCAGCGGCCATCGCCGAGTTCGCCTTCTTCAACGCGGGCCAGGACTGCACGGCCATCACCCGCGTGTTGGTGGAAGACTCCGTCCACGATGATGTTGTGGCAGCAATGGTGGAGCACACCAAGACCCTGCACACCGGTTCGCAGAACGACGAAGAAAACTACTTCGGCCCGCTGAACAACGTGAACCACTTCAACGCCGTCACCTCGGTGGTGGAGCACCTGCCGGCCAACTGCAAGATCGAGACCGGTGGCCACCGCGCAGGCGAGAAGGGCTTCTTCTTCGAGCCCACCATCATCTCCGGCGCCAAGCAGACCGATGACATCGTGCAGAAGGAAACCTTCGGTCCGGTCATCACCGTCCAGAAGTTCAGCACGGAAGCCGAAGCGCTCGAGTTGGCCAACGACGTCGAATACGCTCTGGCATCCAGCGTCTGGACCACCGACCACGGCACGGCCATGCGCATGAGCCGCGACCTGGACTTCGGTGCCGTCTGGATCAACACCCACATCCTCCTGACGGCAGAGATGCCCCACGGCGGCTTCAAGCAGTCCGGCTACGGCAAGGACCTCTCCATGTACGGCGTTGAGGATTACACGCGCATCAAGCACGTGATGTCTGCACTCGATGCATAACGCGTTCGCGTAACCCGTACGAATTTCCCAGAAAGGCAACCACCCCATGACCACTACCGCGAACGAACTCTCGTACCGCATCGAGCAGAAGCGCAACATCAACGGCGCCTTCCCCGGCCCCAAGTCGCAGGCACTGGCCGAGCGTCGCGCCGCCGTCGTTGCTGCCGGCGTCGCCTCCGGTGTTCCTGTTTACGTTGAAGACGCCGACGGCGGCATCATCCGCGACGTTGACGGCAACTCCTTCATCGACCTCGGCTCCGGCATCGCCGTGACCAGCGTCGGCGCGTCCGATCCCGCCGTCGTCGCCGCTGTCCAGGAAGCTGCTGCGCACTTCACGCACACCTGCTTCATGGTGACCCCGTACGAGGGTTACGTAGCTGTGGCCGAGCAGCTCAACCGCCTCACCCCGGGCGATCACGCCAAGCGCACCGTGCTGTTCAACTCCGGCGCTGAAGCCGTGGAGAACGCTGTCAAGGTTGCACGCCTGGCAACCGGCCGCGACGCAGTGGTTGCTTTCGACCACGCTTACCACGGCCGCACCAACCTGACCATGGCACTCACCGCCAAGGCCATGCCGTACAAGACCAACTTCGGCCCGTTCGCGCCCGAGGTCTACCGCATGCCCATGAGCTACCCGTTCCGTGAAGAGAACCCGGAGATCACCGGTGCTGAGGCTGCCAAGCGCGCCATCACCATGATCGAGAAGCAGATCGGTGGCGACCAGGTCGCCGCGATCATCATCGAGCCCATCCAGGGCGAGGGTGGCTTCATCGTCCCGGCCGAAGGTTTCCTCCCGGCACTGTCCGCATGGGCCAAGGAAAAGGGCATCGTCTTCATCGCCGACGAGGTCCAGTCCGGTTTCTGCCGCACGGGCGAATGGTTCGCCGTTGACCACGAAGGTGTTGTCCCGGACATCATCACCATGGCCAAGGGCATCGCCGGCGGCCTCCCGCTGTCCGCCATCACAGGCCGCGCAGACCTGCTCGACGCCGTACACCCGGGCGGCCTCGGTGGCACCTACGGTGGCAACCCGGTGGCTTGCGCAGCTGCACTCGCTGCCATCGACACCATGGAACAGCACGACCTCAACGGCCGTGCCCGCCACATCGAAGAGCTCGCCGTGGGCAAGCTCCGCGAATTGGCCAGTGAAGTTTCCGTCATTGGCGACGTCCGCGGCCGTGGCGCAATGCTGGCCATCGAGCTCGTCCAGTCCGGTTCCAAGGAACCCAACGCTGAGCTCACCAAGGCCGTTGCTGCCGCCTGCCTCCAGGAAGGCGTCATCATCCTGACCTGTGGCACGTACGGCAACGTGATCCGCCTGCTTCCGCCGCTCGTGATCAGCGATGAGCTCCTCATCGACGGCCTCGAGGTCCTCGCTGCAGCCATCAAGGCCAACGCGTAGTCTTCTGGCTAGATCCAAGGAGGGCCGGGGTTTCCCCGGCCCTCCTTGTGCATTAACGGGCGGCGCGCCGGCGTTCGCCGGTGCCCCGCCGACTACGCCGGAGCGCGTCCCATTCGCCGGAGCTGTCCGGCGTTCTGGCACTGTTCCCGCGTCCTCGCGTGGATCAGCCGAACGCACGACGGCGGTGCGCGTCCCGTTCGCGGGAGCACGTCCAGTTCGCTGGAAGTTTCCATACGTTCTGGCACTGTTCCCGCGTTCTCGCGTGGATCAGCCGAACGCACGACGGCGGTTCAGCCGGGCTACGCTCCCGCAGCGGCCGCGATCCGGGCCTTCTTCTTCAGCGACGAGTTCTTCTTCGCTGTGCGCAGCATGTCCACTGTGAGCACCAGCAGGGCGAGCCACACCACGCAGAATCCGATCCAGCGGGCCGTGGTCATGGCCTCGTTGAAGACGGCCAGCGCCACGATGAACTGGAGAATCGGTGCGAAATATTGGAGAAGACCGATGGTGGTCATGGGCAGGCGACGGGCCGAGGCGCCGAAGAAGAGCAGCGGCACTGCGGTGATGACGCCGGATGCCAGGAGCAACCAGAAATGCCCAGGCCCAAGGGCGGTGAGTGTTGCGACGCCGCTCGCGCCCAGGACAATCATGGTGGCGCCTGCCAAGGGGGCGAGGACCACTGTTTCCACGGAGAGGCTGGTGAGCGCATCAACCTTGGGCCCAACGCGCTTCTTAACGAACCCGTAGAGGCCGAAGCTGAAGGCCAGGATTAGCGCGATCCAGGGAAGCTGGCCGTAGGAAAAGGTCAGGACGCCCACTGCGATGAAGCCGATGCCCACTGCCGCCCATTGGAGTGGCCGCAACTTCTCCTTCAGCACGAATACGCCGAGCAGGACCGACACCAACGGGTTGATGAAGTATCCAAGGGAAGTTTCAACGGCGTGTCCTGTGGTGACGCCGAAAGTGTAGGTCAGCCAGTTGACGGCTATCAGTCCGGCTGCCAAGGCCAACGGCCCAAAGACTGAGCGGTCCTTCACGGCTGCGCCAAAGACCCGCCATGCCCGCGTGACCGTGATCAGCAACGCACAGAAGATCAGCGACCAAACGACGCGGTTGGCAACAATTTCGATGGCCCCCGCCGGTTGAAGCGCGAGGAAGTACAGCGGAAGCAGTCCCCACAAACTGTAAGCGCCAATGCCAAAGAGGATTCCCGCCGTCGACTCGCTCCAGACCGGCTTTCGCCCGCGGGTCCCGCCGCCAGAGGTCCCGCCGCGCGTGCTCCCGCCAGAGGCATGAAGTTCACTGCTGGACGCACTCGCAGTCGCGGGCTGGTTGGAAGTGGACGAGTTTGCGGTGATCTGCTCGGGTGTCGACACAATGTCGCCAACACCAAAAGGGGTCGCAATATTCCGAAATGTTGGCACCAATCACCTGTTTTCGTGTGACTCCCGCTATATAGGACGCCGGGTGCAGGGTGGACATCTAGAATTGGAATCTGCGCGCCCCAACAACGGCGTGGCTTACTGCTTCGGAAGGGCTTACGGTGTCCAACTCAGCCGCCACCACCCCCAAACGTCCGCTTCGCGTCGCCATCGTTGGCGCCGGTCCCGCCGGCGTGTACGCCGCCGACATCTTGACCAAGTCCAACGAGGTCAAGGACGGGGACGTGGAGGTCAGCATCGATCTCTTTGAGGCGTACCCTGCGCCCTATGGGCTGATCCGTTACGGTGTGGCGCCGGATCATCCCCGCATCAAGGGCATCGTCAACGCCCTGCACAAGGTGTTGGACCGCGGCGACATCCGCTTCCTTGGCAACGTGACCTACGGCCGGGATCTGACGCTTCACGATTTCCGAGCTTTCTATGACGCCGTGATCTTCTCCACTGGTGCCATCAAGGACGCGGACCTCAACATCCCCGGCATCGGGTTGGACGGTTCCTTCGGCGGAGCCGATTTTGTTTCGTGGTACGACGGACACCCGGACGTTCCCCGCGATTGGCCATTGGATGCCAAGGAGATTGCGGTCATCGGCAATGGCAACGTTGCCCTTGATGTGGCTCGCATGCTGGTCAAGCACCCCGAGGAACTGCTGGTTACCGAGATCCCGGAAAATGTGTACGAGGGGTTGAAGATATCACCCGTTACCGACGTCCACGTGTTTGGACGCCGCGGTCCCGCACAGGTGAAGTTCACCCCGCTGGAATTGCGGGAGCTGTCCCACTGCAATGACGTAGACATTGTGCTGTACCCGGAGGACTTCGAGTTTGATGAAGCCTCCGATGAGGCAATCCGCACCAATAACCAGATCAAGACCATGGTCAACACTATGACCAACTGGCTGGTGGAGGAACACGCGGAATCCGAGCAGCCATCCTCGCGACGTCTGCACTTGCACTTCCTGCACAGCCCGGTGGAAATCCTGGACTCGCCGGAAACTCCCGGCAAAGTTTCCGGCATCAAGTTCGAGCGAATGCAGCTGGACGGAACCGGCAACGTCAAGGGCACCGGTGAATTCGTGGAGTACCCGGTGCAGTCCGTCTACCGCGCGATCGGCTACCACGGCTCGCCGCTTGAGGAGCTTCCGTACGATGCCCGACGCGGTGTCATACCGAACGACGGCGGTCGCGTCCTGGATGCCGACGGCAAGCCCGTGCCGGGAATCTATGCGACCGGCTGGATCAAGCGTGGACCTGTAGGCCTGATCGGTCATACCAAGGGCGATGCACTGGAAACCATCGGCTGCCTCCTGGAAGACCGGCTCACGTTGCCTCCAGCAGAGAACCCGGATCCGCAGGCCATCATCGATCTCCTCGAGGAACGCGGCATCGAATACACCACCTGGGAGGGGTGGAACCGGCTGGATGCGCACGAGGCTGCCCTCGGTGCCGCATGGTCCAAGTCGGAGTCCGAATCCGGCAACGGCAATGGCGTGATCAGGGAACGCATCAAGGTAGTCCCGCGCGAGGAAATGATCCAGATCTCCCGCGGCTAGCCCCGCGTTTGTGTACAGCCAACGCCCTCAACAGGCTTCGCAAAGGCGTCAGCTGTACACAAACTGCATTCCTGGAACTAGACTTTCGGGTACTGTGCCGCCAGCACATACGCAGCGCACTGTCATTGCGGATTACCGGGGAGTTCGATGAGGAATCCAATCCATCCGCCTGTTCCAGGCAGCGAAGCCGGGAGGCTGGTGCAGAAGCGCGCCCTGGCCGCTCATGAAAACCTGGATATGCTGCGGGCCGGGACTCCTGAGGAAATCTCCGGCCTCCGGCGCTTGGTGCGCGAATCCTGGCAGCGTTCGGCCAGCCTGCAGGCCAATCCTGATGTCCCCGAAGCGCCGCTCGCGATGGACCGCGACGAACTGGAGGACTACCGCCGCCAACACCCGCTGGCTGCGATCATGCCCGTCATCAGGAAGTTGCTGGTCCAGCCCAGCCATGACAGTGGGCTGCTCGTGGCGGTGGGGGACGATGTCGGGCGGCTTTTGTGGGTGGATGGCGATCCCGTCATGCAGCGCAGGGCCGAGGGAATGATGTTCGTTGCGGGCGCCGATTGGTCCGAGGCCTCAGTGGGTACAAGCGCTCCTGGGACGGCGCTGGCCTTGGATAGGAGCATCCAGATTTCCGGTGCCGAGCACTTCAAGAGATCAGTTCACCCCTGGAGTTGTACCGCCGTTCCCTTCCATGATCCGGATTCCGGTGCCGTGCTGGGCGTCGTGGACATCACTGGAACGGAGACTGCGGTGGCCCCGCACACAGTATCTCTGGTGGAAGCAACCGTTGCGGCCGCGCAGGCGCAGTTGCGCATCGAACGCCTCCAGCTCGCCGCCGCTGCCCGGGACAAACCACGACGCCGGAGTTCAGCTTCCGCTGCCAGCCGCACTCTGTACCGGAATAGCCTGCAGTCGTTGGGCCGCGATCAGGCCCTTCTCAGCATTGATGGCCGGACCGTTTCCCTGTCCGCCCGGCACAGCGAAATCCTGGCTATCCTCTGCAGTCAGCCGACCGGCCTCAGTGCGGATGACCTCTGCGCCCAGCTATACCCAGGAGACGGCTCGGCTGTGACGTTGCGGGCCGAAATGGTGCGCCTGCGCAAGGTTCTCCATGAACTCAGCCCCGAGGCAGTTCCCGAATCGAGGCCCTACCGCTTGCCTGTCGAGTTGCTTCCCGATTCCGGCCAGGTGCTCAGTTGCTTGCAGCGCGGTGCGCATCGGATTGCGTTGGAGATCTATAAAGGCGCCGTCCTGCCGCGCTCGGAGGCGCCCGGCGTCGTGCAGTTGCGTGAGCGGGTTTCGCATCTGTTGCGGGAAGCACTGCTCAGTGATGGCAGCGTCGATTCGCTCCTGAAGTACGCTGAGCTGCCCGAGGCGAAGTACGACGTCGAACTCCGCCTTGACGTCCTGAAGCTGCTGCCGCCGCGCTCACCCAAGCGGGCCGCCGTCGTGGCTGACCTTGAGCGGATCGAGACGGAACTGACGGCCTGAACCACGCGCCTGAACCACCTCGCGTGAGCTGAATCACACGGTTGCAACGTAGCTGCAACCTGCCCGCTCCTAGGCTCGAATCAATGGCGACAGCCACCGTGATTCGCAGCAAAGGAGCTAGCAATGACCGTTTATGCACAGCCGGGTACCGAGGGTTCGAAGGTCACCTTCAAGGACCGGTACGAGAACTGGATTGGCGGGGAATGGGTTGCTCCCGTCAAGGGCGCCTACTTCGAAAACATCACGCCCGTCACTGGCAAAGCTTTCTGCGAAGTTGCCCGCGGCACATCCGAGGACATCGAACTGGCCCTCGACGCCGCGCACAAGGTTGCGCCTTCCTGGGGCAAGACGTCAGCTACGGAACGCGCCGCGATTCTGAACAAGATCGCGGACCGCATCGACGAGAACGTAGAGTTGCTCGCGGTTGCCGAGACATGGGACAACGGCAAACCCGTCCGGGAGACACTCAACGCGGACATTCCCTTGGCTGCCGATCACTTCCGCTACTTCGCCTCGGCTGTCCGTGCCCAGGAGGGCCACCTTTCGCAGCTCGATGAGGACACCACCGCCTACCACTTCAAGGAACCGTTGGGCGTGGTGGGCCAGATCATCCCCTGGAACTTCCCCATCCTCATGGCTGTGTGGAAGCTGGCCCCCGCGCTTGCCGCAGGTAACGCCGTCGTGCTTAAGCCAGCCGAGCAGACGCCAACATCGATCCTGGTACTGATGGAATTGATCGGCGACCTGCTGCCCGCGGGTGTAGTGAACGTGGTCAATGGTTTCGGCGTGGAAGCCGGAAAGCCGCTGGCTTCCAGCCCCCGTATCCGCAAGATCGCCTTCACGGGCGAGACCACCACGGGCCGGCTTATCAGCCAGTACGCGTCCAACAACCTCATCCCGGTCACGCTGGAACTTGGCGGCAAGAGCCCCAACATTTTCTTCGACGACGTCGCAGCCCAGAACGACGCTTTCTACGACAAAGCACAGGAAGGCTTCACGCTTTTTGCCTTCAACCAGGGCGAGGTCTGCACCTGCCCCTCACGTGCCCTGGTTCAGGAGGGCATTTACGACTCCTTCATGGCTGACGTCGTAGCCCGCACCAACAAGATCATCCAGGGCAACCCTCTGGACACGGAAACCCAGATCGGTGCCCAGGCTTCCAACGACCAACTGGAGAAGATTCTCTCCTACATCGACATTGGAAAGCAGGAGGGCGCCAAGGTCCTCACTGGCGGCGCACGGGCAGAGCTTTCCGGTGACTTTGCCGGCGGCTACTACGTCCAGCCCACGATTTTCGAAGGCCACAACCGGATGCGGATCTTCCAGGAGGAGATCTTCGGCCCTGTGGTCTCAGTGACCAGGTTCAGCGACTACAACGACGCTATCGGCATCGCCAATGACACTTTGTATGGCCTGGGTGCCGGTGTTTGGTCGCGCAACGGAAATGTGGCTTACCGCGCAGGCCGGGAAATCCAGGCCGGCCGCGTGTGGGTCAACAACTACCACGCCTACCCGGCCGGTGCCGCCTTCGGTGGCTACAAGTCCTCAGGCATTGGCCGTGAAAACCACGCCATGATGCTGGACCACTACCAGCAGACCAAGAACCTGTTGGTCAGCTACAACGAGAACAAACTCGGCTTCTTCTAGGAGTTTGTGCACTCCCAACGCAACCTCGGCTCATTCGTATAGATCAAAGGAGATCGTCAATGTCCACAACCATGCAAGCAGCAGTAGTTACGGAGTTCGGAACCGACCTTAAGGTCATGGAGATGGAAAGGCCGACGCCGGGTCCCGGCCAAGCGCTGGTGCGCCTGATCACGTCGGGGGTATGTCATACCGACCTGCATGCGGCCGAAGGTGACTGGCCGGTCAAACCCACCCCTCCGTTCGTGCCCGGCCACGAGGGAGTGGGCGAAGTAGTGGCCCTCGGCGAAGGGGTGACGGACGTCGCCCTGGGGGACATTGTTGGCAACGCCTGGCTGTGGTCTGCCTGCGGAGATTGCCAGTACTGCCGCACTGGATGGGAAACGTTGTGCGAGTCCCAGCAGAACGGTGGCTACAGTGTGGACGGCTCGTTTGGCGAGTTCATGTTGGTGGATACGCGTTTTGCAGCCCGCATCCCGGAGGGCTCGGATCCCGTGGAGGTTGCTCCGGTTTTGTGCGCTGGAGTCACCGTCTACAAGGGCTTGAAGATGACCGAAGCCAGGCCTGGCCAGTGGGTCACCATCTCCGGAATCGGTGGATTGGGTCACATCGCCGTCCAGTATGCAGTGGCCATGGGACTTCGTGTGGCCGCCGTGGACATTGCCGATGACAAGCTGGCGTTGGCCAGGGAACATGGCGCTGAACTAACGGTCAACGCACTGCATGAGGATCCAGCAGAGGTCATCCAGCGCGAAACCGGCGGCTGCCACGGTGTCCTTGTGACGGCCGTGCACCCCTCTGCGTTCGGGCAAGCAATCGGAATGGCCCGCCGTGGCGGGACCATCGTCTTCAACGGGCTTCCTCCGGGTGACTTCCCGGCGCCGATTTTCGAGATCGTCCTTAAGGGACTCACTGTCCGGGGATCGATTGTGGGCACCCGCCAGGATCTTGAGGAAGCGCTCGAGTTCTATGCTCAAGGCAAGATCAAGCCAACGGTCTCCACCCGCGAGCTGTCCGAGGTCAACGCGGTCTTTGACGAGATGAAGCACGCCAAGATCGATGGCCGAGTGGTTCTGAAGTTCTGATGGACAACCCCGTGTTGGAAGCCGCGGTGACACTCTCCGGGGAGAACTTTTCCCGGGTGGCGCTCACCGCGGCCTCCGTCGAACTATTGCGGAAGCTCTGGGAGCAGCATGGGCCGCTCATGTTCCACCAATCGGGTGGGTGCTGCGACGGCTCCGCTCCCATGTGCTATCCGGCGGGGGAGTTCCTCACCGGTGATTCGGATGTCCTCCTGGGCCGGTTCGACCTCAGTGCAGACTTCGCAGCTGGAACTGGCCAGGAGCCAAAGCCTCTCGAGTTCTGGATGTCCAGGGAACAGTTCGCCTACTGGTCCCACACCCATCTCACTGTTGACGTGGTCCCAGGCCGAGGAAGCGGCTTCTCCGTCGAGTCCCCGGAGGGGAAGCGGTTCCTGATCCGCTCCACCATCATGGACTGGGATGTCCCAGGTGTTTAGTGGTGTGACGGGGGCTACTTGCTTCCGTCACACCAGTCACATCAGTAACGCGGAGTCGGGACCCGTCTCACTATCTGGGATAAATATGGCCGTCCACTGACCGGACACTATTCTTGATGAGTCCTATACCACCCCCATCCAGAATGTGGCATTTTTATGAACATTTTCAGGACCAAGTCGATCGAGCAGTCGATCGCCGACGCCGACGAGCCCGGGCGCAAGCTGAAGCGAAGCCTCAGTACCTGGGACCTGATGATTATGGGTGTCGCCGTCGCTGTCGGTGCCGGTATCTTCTCCGTTGGCGCCAAGGCTGCTGCAAACTTTGCCGGCCCGGCCGTCACCATCTCCTTTGCCATCGCAGCCGTCACGTGCGCCTTGGCCATCATGTGCTATGCCGAATTTGCCACGGCCATCCCCGTGGCAGGTTCGGCCTACGTGTTCACTTACGCCACCATGGGCGAGGTACTCGCGTGGATCATTGGATGGAACCTCATCCTTGAACTCTTTACTGCTGCCGCGGTGATCGCCAAGTACTGGGGCATCTACCTCAGCAAAGTCTTCGCCCTGATGGGCCTGGACATTCCGCCGTCGCTCAGCCTGGGCGGCGTTGACCTCTATTGGGGCGCCTTCCTCATTGTCGCGATCTTCACTGTGCTGCTGGTGCTGGGGACGAAGTTGTCCGCCCGCGTTGGCAACATCTTCACTTTGATCAAGATCGCAGTAGTGCTGTTCGTGATTGTTGTGGGCTTCAGCTACGTGAAATTCTCCAACTACACACCGTTCATTCCCGCCTCGGAGCCGACTACGGGCACAGGCGCCGCTGATGTCATGAAGCAGTCCTTCTTCGGCTTCCTGACCGGTGCTGCTCCTGCCCAGTACGGCACCTTGGGCATTTTCGCCGGTGCTGCCCTGGTGTTCTTCGCCTTCATTGGGTTTGACGTTGTTGCAACCTCCGCGGAAGAGGTCAAGAATCCGCAGAAGACACTGCCACGCGGTATCTTCGGCGGCCTGGCTGTGGTGACGTTGCTCTACATCCTGGTCTCCCTCGCGTTGACCGGCATGGTCTCCTACACCCAGCTGGCGGAGGAAAAGAACCCCACGCTGACCACAGCTTTCGAGGCCGTGGGCAACAACGACGCCGCCAAGGTCATTGCTTTTGGGTCCCTTGTGGGCCTGACCACGGTGATCATGGTGCTGCTCATGGGCCTTTCCCGTGTGGTGTTGGCCATGAGCCGCGACGGACTGCTGCCGCGGTCGCTGTCCAAGACCAGCGAGAAGCGCTCCACCCCTGCACGCCTGCAGATCATCTGTGGTGCAGCGGTTGCCCTGGTGGCCGGATTGACCAATGTGGATCTCCTCGAGGAAATGATCAACATTGGAACGCTGTCAGCCTTTGTGATGGTCAGTCTGGGCATCCTGGTGCTGCGCAAGAAGCGTCCGGACCTCAAGCCTGCGTTCCGGGTCCCGTTCGGCAAAGTCTTGCCCTGGGTGTCCGCGATCCTGTGCGTCTACCTCATGACCAACCTGGCGGTCGAAACCTGGATCTTCTTTGCGATCTGGCTGGTTATCGGCATGGTCATCTACTTCTCTTACGGACAGCGCCACTCGCGGCTCAACGAGAAGTTCGCCGCATCCAAGGCAGCCGTCAATGGCGGTTCTGCAACTACTGCGGTCAAGGGCGACGAGGACGAAGACTCCTTTACCAAGGTCTAAACCAATCCCAGCTGCCTGTCAGACAGCTGGCTCGAATTATCATCGGAAGCGCTCGGGAGAATCAATTCCCGGGCGCTTTTGGTGTACCCAGTCGCTTTTGGTGTTCCTGGGCCGTCAACCCACGGCACTGGGGACCGGACACCGTGAAAGGGACAGGGACTACGGCGCAGCGTGCTTCCCGACCCAGTCCACCATCGGCCTCAGCACTTCCCAGCGATCAGCGATCTCCTGTTTGGCTGACGGCGTGGAGAACCATTCCGGTTCACCAACCTCCACCCCAGCCGACAAGGACTTGTGCTTGAGGAGCTCGGCGCGTGGATGATCTTTATCGAAGCCCCGCGGAATGGTCTTGAGCATCTCGCCTTGGATGGCGAAACCCGCTGCGGCAACTGAGTCCACAATCTGCTGCAATTCCCCTCCACTTTCAGGAGCGTCCACAGCAGCGCGAAAGCGTGCCAATTGCGCGGGAGTATATGAATGGCAGCCGCCGCCGATCAACAGACCATCGGCGCTGACCTGGAGGTAGAACCCCAGGCCTTCCTGTGACGCTGCGAAGGCACCCTGGGCCGTTTTGTAGGGTGACTTGTCCTGGGAGAACCTGATGTCCCTGTTTGGCCGGAAGATCTTCGCCGGCCCGAACTCAGGCTCCAGCTCTGAAAGGAGGGCCACCAGCGGCTCCTTGACGGCGGCGTCGTAGATGTCTTTGTGCTCCAACCACCACTCGCGGTTGTTGTTCTCTTCCAGTTCTTCGTAGAAGCGGAAGGCTGCGGATGGAATTCCCTCGAATGTGCTCATGGAAGGATCCTATGGACCATGGCACCAGCGCAGCCAGAGCCCGGCCTGCCTATGTGGAAAAACAAAGAAGAACACCCCGCTGCGGAGATCCGCAACGGGGTGTTCGACGGTAATTCTTACCGATCCGGACGCTTAGAGCTTGTTGGCTGCTTCGGCGTCAGAGGAGGCCTGGCCTGCACCGAGGTTGGCGCGCAGCTTGGCGCCGAGTTCGGCGTCAACGTTGGTCCAGTACTGGATGGCGCGTTCCTTGATGTCGGCGCTCTTCACGCCGCCCACGGCACCGGTGATGGTGTCCAGAAGGCGGGCCTTGGCAGCGTCGTCGTAGACCTCGCGGTACAGGGTACCGGCCTGGCCGAAGTCGCTGTCCTCGGAGTGCAGGGTGTGCGCGGAGAGTGTGAGCTCGCCGTCGTTCTCCCAGCCCCCTGCCGGTGAAGTGGGCTCAACAGCAGCCGGGCCACCAACGGAGTTCGGTGCGTAGACCGGGGTGGTGGGGGCGTTGAACAGGTAACGTCCGGCGCCGTCCTGGCTGTAGTTGTTGACCTGGTTCTTGGGCTGGTTCACCGGGATCTGGGCGTGGTTGGTACCCACGCGGTAGCGGTGTGCATCGGCGTAGGAGAAGATGCGGGCCTGCAGCATCTTGTCCGGCGAGGCAGCGATGCCCGGTACGAAGTTCGACGGCGCGAAGGTGGCCTGCTCGATCTGCGYGAAGTAGTTCTCCGGGTTCTTGTTCAGCTCCATGGTGCCCACGTGGATCAGCGGGTAGTCCGCGTGCGGCCAGACCTTGGTGAGGTCGAACGGGTTGAAGCGGTACGTCTTGGCGTCCTCGTAGGGCATGACCTGGACGTGCAGTTCCCAGGAGGGGAAGTTGCCGGCTTCGATGTTCTCGGAGAGGTCGCGGATGTAGAAGTCTGCATCCGAGCCTGCCAGCTGCTCAGCCTGGTCGCCGGTGATGGTCTTGACGCCCTGGTTGGACTTGAAGTGGTACTTGACCCAGAAACGCTCACCAGCGGCGTTGATCCACTGGTAGGTGTGTGAGCCGTAGCCCTGCATTTCACGCCACGAAGCCGGCAGGCCACGGTCGCCCATGAGCCAGGTGACCTGGTGTGCGGATTCGGGGGAGAGGGTCCAGAAGTCCCACTGCATGTCAGCGTCACGCAGGTGGGTACCCGGAAGGCGCTTCTGGGAGTGGATGAAGTCCGGGAACTTGATGCCGTCGCGGATGAAGAACACCGGGGTGTTGTTGCCCACGAGGTCGTAGTTGCCCTCGGAGGTGTAGAACTTCACGGCGAAACCGCGGGGGTCGCGCCAAGTGTCAGGAGAACCATTCTCGCCGGCAACGGAGGAGAAACGGATCAGCATGTCCGTCTCGACGCCCGGCTGCAGGAACGCGGCCTTGGTGTAGGCCGAAACGTCCGAGGTGGTCTTGAAGGTACCGAAAGCGCCGCCACCCTTGGCGTGCACTACACGCTCCGGGACCCGCTCGCGGTTGAACTGCGCAAGCTTTTCCACCAGATAGTGGTCGGTCAGGATGATGGCACCGTCGGCGCCGACGGACTTGGAGTGCGCGTCGGAAGTAACGGGGGCACCTGACTGGGTTGTTGAAATAGCAGTCATTGTTCTCCTTGTTCTTATTTTTGAGTTACGGACGTTTGTTTGGGGAGCTGTTGTTTTGCCTGGCAATCCTGGCAGATGCCCTGATAGAGGACGTCTGCGATCTGGATGGTCATTGGCTTGGAATTTTCATCCCAGTGCGGTGTGAGGCACGGTGCGTGTCCCACGGCGCAGTCCACGTCTTCCACGCGGCCGCAACTGATGCAGACGGCGTGGTGGTGGTTATCGCCCACCCGGGTTTCGTAGAGCGCCGGGGAGTGCGGGGGTTCAAAGCGGCGCAGCATCTGCAAATCCGTGAGGTCGCTAAGCACAACGTAAACGGACTGCGCCGTCAGTTCAGGAAGCTCTTTGCGGGCGGCGGCAAGGATGCCTTCTGCCGGGGAGTGCGGATGGTGCTGGACCGCGGCCAGCACTGCCAGCCGCTGTTTGGTCACACGCCTGCCGTGGGCATGCAGGGCACTGGCCCATGCTTCCTGGTCGGCTGTGTGATCGGTCATGCACTCATTGAACCACTTATTTTGAGCAGTTCACAATAAGGCACGGCTAACTTCCGGCAAATTAAACAAATCCACCATCGGATTGTCTTGTTCCGCGGCAGATCGACCCACCGCGTGGATGCGGAGGGCTGAACCCGGCTTCCCGCCTTCGACAGCCACACAGCTGAAGCCCGTGAGTCCACTGGTCAGCGGCAGCGCATCCAAGGCGCTCCCCATGGCAACGAGTTCCCCGGGAAGGACACTGGAAATCGCAGCCGCCCCGCTGGCGGGCTCAATCACGCTGTGATGGCGGGCTGCGTCAACTGTCGCGACCAAGGGAACCAGGACAGGCATCGGGACGGGCACGACGCCGGACATGGCCACAGGCGCGGACCCCACCTTCCCGGTGGGTGCTTTGGGGATGCTGGCGGCACCAAGCCGCAGCGATTCCCGGATCCGCGCATCGACGATGTCCAGGCTGTCCTCAGGCTCGGGAACGCGATGGTGGGCCGGCAGCGCGAGTTGGCGTCCCGGCGTCGTGCTTTCCGCCTCCCAACGAGCGAAAAGGTGGAACGTGGGTGTGGAAGACTCAGCCACCGGCTCGCCGACAGCAGAACCCAGCGGGTGCCACCGGTGGGCGAACATCACGGCGAACCGCTTCGCATCAAGGACGTCGTCCAATGCTGCCCGGGCGAGGTTGTGGCAGAACAACCAGTCGGCCGCGGAGGATTCCGTAAATTCCATGGAGGGGTCCGAGAGGCGGATCAGTACGTGCCCGGCCGTCAAAGGGTGACGAGGCCTGGCAATTTCCCAGATGCCCGAGCGGAACAGCAATCGTCGCGACAAGACCATGTGGACTCCTCCCCCCGGGTGAGCCTACCAACCAGCGCGTTACGGCGGGAGACGCGTTATTCAAGCGAAGCGGGCAACGACGTCACTGGGGTTCGCTTGGGTCGCTAGGGTGGCTAGGTGGCGAAACTATTGGCAGACATCACCCCGATCAAGGAGAGCGTGGCCTTCCGGCGGCTTTGGCTTGGGGCTTCGGTGGCTGCCATCGGTACCCAGCTCACGTTGGTGGCCGTCAGCCTGGAGGTTTACCGTCTGACCCAGGAGAGCTTCTATGTAGGCCTTCTGGGTATCTTCGCGCTGGTCCCGCTGGTCATCACCGGACTATACGGCGGCTCTATCTCCGATGCCTACGATCGCCGCAAAGTAGCGCTGATCGCATCACTGGTGCTTTGGGCCAGCACCGCCGGCTTGGCACTGCAGGCGTGGCTGGAGATCGGCAACATCTGGATCCTTTACGCGTTGGTTGCCATCCAAAGTGGTGCACAAGGCATCAACGGTCCCGCCCGAAGCGCCATCATTCCGCTCCTTGTCCGGAAGGACCTGCTCCCAGCGGCGAACGCCTTGAGCATGCTGACGTTCGGCCTGTCCATGACCGCCGGGCCACTCCTGGCGGGCGTGCTGGTGGCCACGATCGGTTTCGGATGGACTTACACGATCGATGTCATCAGTTTCACCTTTGCCCTGTGGGGCCTCGCCAAACTCCCGCCGCTGCCTCCGTCAAAGGATGCGGTCCGGCCCGGGCTTCGCTCCGTAGTGGAGGGCTTCCGGTTCCTAGGTACGCGGCCCAATGTCCGGATGACCTTCATCATTGACCTCATCGCCATGATGTGCGCCCAACCCCGTGCCCTGATGCCTGCAATTGGGGCAGTCATGATTGGCGGCGGCGAGACAACGGTGGGCGTGCTGTTGGCATCCACCGCCGTGGGCGCCTTCTTGGCTGGCTTGTTTTCCGGTCCCCTCGGCAGGGTGCGGCGCCAGGGCAGCGCAGTGGTGTGGTCGGTGGTCGGGTGGGGCGCCTCGATTGCAGGCTTTGGAGTGGTGGTGTTGCTGGCTGGAGATTCGGGCCGCGAGGGGGTAACGCCCTGGCTCCTTCCTGCTGCCCTGTGTTGTGCGCTGGCGGGGATTTCGGATTCTGTCAGCGCTGTCTTCCGCACCACCATCCTCCAGTCCGCCACGCCCGATCACTTGCGCGGACGGCTGCAGGGAGTGTTCATCGTGGTGGTCGCCGGAGGTCCCCGCGTGGGAGACATGCTGGCTGGCGGGGTGACACAATTCCTCAGCGAAGGCGGAGTGCTGCTGATGGGCGGGATCGTCTGCATTGTCTTGGCTTGGCTGGCATCGCGCCTGCAGCCGAGGTTCGTCGCGTACGATGCGAAGCATCCGGTGCCGTAGCCAGCGGGCCTCTGGCAGGACAGGGCGGTACAGGTACAAAAGGTCGACGGCGGCCCAAAGGATCGACGTCAGCGCAAAGATCGACGCTGGCCCAAAAGATCGACGCCAGCCCAGGCGTGCCAGCTACGGAACACGGCGACCGCCGTCGGCGTTAATCGGTAAAGAGTTAATCCGTACACAACCATTCACGAGCCAAAGAAAGTGAAAGAACAACCGTGCACAAACACAACAATGGACTCAAGACCGCAGCACTTTTCGGTGTGCTGTGGGCGGTGCTGTTGGGTTTGGGCGCCATTATCGGGGCCGGCACGCGCAGCACCACGCCCATCTGGATCTTTGCCCTGATCGGGGTAGCCACCACCGCCTACGGCTACTGGAACAGCGACAAGATCGCCATCCGCTCCATGGCCGCCTATCCCGTCACCGAAGCCCAAGCCCCACAGCTGTACCAGATTGTCCGGGAGCTTTCCGTGCGGGCCAACAAGCCCATGCCGCGGATTTACCTCTCGCCCACCATGACGCCCAACGCCTTCGCTACCGGCCGCAGTCCCAAGAACGCCGCGGTCTGCTGCACCGAGGGAATCCTGCATGTCCTTGATGCCCGCGAGCTCCGGGGTGTCCTGGGCCATGAGCTCATGCACGTGTACAACCGAGACATCCTGACGTCGTCCGTAGCTGCCGCCGTTGCGGGCGTGATCACGTCCGTGGGGCAGATGTTGTTGTTCTTCGGCGGAGGGGACCGGCGCAACGCCAACCCCATCGCGATGATCGCCATGGCCCTGCTGGCGCCGTTCGCGGCCTCCCTGATCCAAATGGCGATCTCCCGCACCCGCGAGTACGACGCCGATGAGGACGGGGCCGAGCTGACCGGCGATCCGCTGGCGCTCGCCTCAGCCCTACGTAAGATCGAATCTGGTGTCTCCCAACTTCCGCTCCCGCAGGATCAAAGGTTCGTGAATGCTTCCCACCTCATGATCGCGAACCCGTTCCGTGGCGGTGGCATGCGGCGCCTGTTCTCTACACACCCGCCCATGAAGGAACGCATCACCAGGCTTGAGCGCATGGCCGGCCGGCCGCTTTCCTAAGGACGCCGCTTTCCTAAGGCCTAAAACGTCGTGAACCCGCTGTCCCGTTGCTGGGCCAACAACGGAATAGCGGGTTCACGACGGAATAGAGGAATCAGCCGAAAAGTCCTTCGCCGATGAAGGCGCCCTGCTGGATGCCCGGAGGCACGGCAAAAAGCCCAGAGCCCGTGTGTTTCAGGTATTCGACGGACAAGGTATCGCCCTTGGCCAGAGCCATCTGCATGGGAACGTAGTGGGTCCGCGGATCCTTGACAAACGCGATGAAGAACAGCCCTGCGTCCAAGTGCCCGAGCCCGTCTGAGCCATCCGTGAAGTTGTAGCCGCGGCGAAGCATCCGCACACCCCCGTTCTGGTCCGGGTGGGCCAGACGGACGTGCGAGTCCAAGGGGATGAGTGGATCACCATTGCGGCCAGCGAGCTTGAAATCGGGCGCCGTGAACTCTTCGCCACCGGACAGCGGCGCTCCCACGCCCTTCGTCCGCCCGATCAGGCCTTCCTGCTCGCGCAGCGACGTCCTGTCCCAAATCTCGATGTGCATCTGGATCCTGCGCGCCACAAGATAGCTGCCGCCCCTCATCCACTCTTCGTTCGACGACGCTGGAGAACCTACCCACACGTGCTCCTCAAGGAGGGCGTTGTCCTCAACCTTGAGGTTGTTGGTGCCGTCCTTGAAGCCGAAGAGGTTGCGGGGCGTCACCTGCGCCCGGGACGTGGATGACGTGCGGCCAAAGCCCAATTGCGACCAGCGGACCCGCACCTTTCCGAAGCCGATGCGGGCAAGGTTACGGATGGCGTGTACAGCCACTTGGGGATCGTCGGCGCATGCCTGGACCACGATGTCGCCTCCGGTGCGGCCCGGTTGAAGGTCGTCGCCCGGGAAATGTGGGAGGTCGATCAAGGCTTCGGGCCTGCGTCCGTCCAAGCCAAAGCGCACCTTGCCATTTTTCTCAAACAGCCCTGCGCCGAAACCGAAGGTCAGAGTCAGTTTCGCCGCAGCGAGGTCCAACGCCTCACCGGTGTCTTCCGGCGGGGCGTCGTAAGGACCATCGACGGCGCCAGTCGCGCCTGTGCTGCGGCCTGCCGTCATGGCCTCAGCCGCAGCGGTCCAATCCTTCAGGAGCTTGATCAGCTCTTTCCGGTCCTCGGTGGTGACATCAAAGGCAGCCATGTGAAGGCGGTCCTGGGCCGGAGTCGTGATGCCGGCTTGGTGCTCGCCGAAAAAGGGAACAACAGCATCCCCTGTGTCGGATTCCGCGGCCGACGCAGCACCGGCCGCGACCACGTCGTGGCCCAGGAAACCGGCGGCGATGCCAGCCACTGCGCCTGCGCCGCCCACTCCGGCAAGGGAAAGGAGGCCGCGGCGGGACAGTCGGGAGGTGCCAGCGGTAGCTGACGCACCGCCGTCGGACGTCGCTTCGGAACCTACGACGCCGGTCGCCTCGCCTGGGCGCGGGGAATCGTTCACATCCAGTGGCTGTCCGGCACCTGGAGTTTCGGGGGCTTCGCCGGTGTGCCCGTAGGGGCAGCCGCTCACAGCACGACGGCCGAGGTGAGCTTGGACAGCGGTTCGCCCAAGGAATCGACCAGCGCGGCGAGCTGCTGGATTTGATCCTGGCTCAACTCGTTGTAGTAGGAGAAGCCATCGCCCTTGGCGTGCTTCTTCAGCTCGGTTTGGAGGGCTGTGAACTTCTCGTCCAGGGACTTGGCAAGCTCGGCGTCTTTTTGCTCCAAGGCCGGCTTCAGGCTCTCGAAGGCGATGCGGGCGCCGTCCACGTTGGCCTGGAAATCCCAGAGGTCGGTGTGGGACCAGATCTCTTCCTCGCCCGTCACCTTACCGGTAGCAACCTCATCGAGGAGTTCCTTGGCGCCGTTGCCCAGCTTGTCTGCCGTCAACTCCACCGTGCGGGTACGCGTTGCGAGGTCCGCAGTATCTGCAACCAACTGAGCGGAAATCGCGGTTCGTTCGGCCGGCGTCATGGCGGTGTAGTCCGCTGGCGGGAACAAATCCTTCTCGGCGCGGTGCCAGCCGGTCCACTCCTGGCCAAGCTCGAGATCGGCCTCGCGCGCATCCAGCTTGGGGTCGAGATCGCCAAACGACTCGGCAACGGGCTCGATCCGCTCCCAGTGCATACGGGTCGCCGCATAGAGTTCACGGGCCTTGGCGGCGTCACCGGCTGCGAAGGCATCTGCAAAGGCCTTGGTGCCTGTGACGAGTTGCTCCGTTTGGTCCTTGACGTAAGCGGCGTACTGTTGGGAGCCGGTCTCAAGCAGCTTTTGGAAGTCAGCATCTGCGCTTGGCTTGTTTCCGGATTCCGTGACCTCGAACGAAGCCCGGATGCCGTCGCCCTGCATACCCGGCTTGCAGGCGGTGTTGTACTTGCCTGCAGGAGCCGTGAGCACCAGGTTCCGCGTAATTCCAGGCCCGATGGTCTCCACTTCACCGATGATCCGCAAACCGTCCTCGGCCAGCAGGTAGAACTCGGTGACTTCAGTGCCTTCGTTCTTCACGGCAAACGTCAGGTTGCCGCTGGGCGCAGTGCCTGTGGAGACCTTGCATTCATTAGCGGTGCTGCTGACCTGGATCGGCCCATCCGTGGCCGCCGTGGTTTTCGCATTGTCAGTGCAGCCCGCCAGAACCATGGGGACGGCGGCGGCCGCGCCGATGACGGTGAGGGTCCTGCGAAGCTTCGGGGAAGTGGACGTGGACAGGAACGTGCCAAGCATGGGGGTCCTTTGTGTTGGGGGAAGGCGCGGGGTGCGAGGGCCTGCGCGTCGAGTTGGAGAGGCTCTGGGTTCTTACTGCTGCAGGGCGACTGCCGGGTTCGCGGCGGGCGTCTTCACTGCTGCCGCCGGAGGTTGGGAGCGGTTGGTCCGGATGTACAGGAACAGGACAGGGATGACATACAGCAGCCAGGCTGCGGCTTCCAGCCAGGTGGTGGCGGGGGAGAAGTTTAGTGTCCCCTTCAGCAGGGTCCCGTACCAGGACGACGGCGGAACGGCGGCTGAGAGGTCGAAGGCCAGGTTATGCAGGCCCGGAAGGATGCCGGCTTCCTGGAGATCGTGGATGCCATAGGCAAGGACGCCTCCGGCGATGATGATGAGTCCCACTCCCGTCCAGGTAAAGAAGCGGCCCAAGTTCACCTTGAGGACGCCACGGTGGAGCAAGTATCCGAGTCCGGCAGCGGTCAGAAGGCCAAGCAGGGCGCCAAGGAGTGGGAACGTGGTTTCGCCGGTCGCTTGCGCTGCGGCCCAAATGAAGAGTGCGGTTTCGAGTCCTTCACGGCCCACAGCCAGTGCGGCAACCAGCGCAAGGCCCCATGCGGCGCCGTCGGCCGCTTTGTCCACGTGGGACCTGAGGTCGCTTCCGAGGCTGCGGGCGGTGCGCGCCATCCAGAAGACCATCCAGGTCACGAGTCCTACGGCAACAATGGACAACCCTCCGCCTATGGCTTCCTGGGCTTCGAAGGTGAGGCCCCGCGGGCCGAAAGTAAGAAGGGCGCCGAAAGCGAGGGAGATGGCAATGGCAATCCCGACTCCGGCCCAGAGCCGGGGGAGCAAGGACTGCCGGCCGGTCTTGATGAGGTAGGCCATCAGGAGAACCACGATGAGCGAGGCCTCGAGGCCTTCACGCAGGCCTATCAGGAAGTTGGCGGTCATGTGCGTTTCTTTCACTCAGGGGAGCCATACTTAGGCTTGCCTAATGAAGAAGAATACTGCCATGGGGTGATTACGCAAAAACTTTGTGCCCTAATGTCTGCGGCCATTACGACAATCGATGTAGCCAGGCCATAAAAAACCGGGATCCAGCGCCCTGAGCGGCGCCGGACCCCGGCTTTTATGACGCTGGTGGTGCAGCGTGGGCAGTCAGCTGCGGAAGTTTACGAACTGCAGGTCTGCCTCTTCGAACTTCTTGAGGATGTTCATGGTTTCCTGCAGGTCATCGCGGGACTTGGAGGTGACGCGAAGCTCGTCGCCCTGAATCTGGGACTTGACGGACTTGGGAGCTTCGTCGCGGATGATCTTGTTGATCTTCTTGGCGATGTCCTGCGCGATGCCCTCCTTGATGGTGCACTCAAGCCGGAATTCCTTGCCGGAGGGGTAAGGCTCGCCCTGGTCCAGGGACTTCAGGGAGATGCCACGCTTGATGAGCTTGGACTGGAAGACGTCCAGGACGGCGAGGACACGATCCTCTGAGTTGGCCTTCATCAGGATCTTTTCACCGCTGAAGTCAATCTCCGCGCCGACTCCCTTGAAGTCGTATCGCTGCGCGATTTCCTTCTGGGACTGGTTGAGCGCGTTGGCGACCTCTTGCTTGTCTACCTTGCTGACGACGTCGAATGTTGATTCGCCTGCCATGACTCTCCTTAGGTTGGGGGCCCGGTAAGGGCGGTTTGTCTGCCATCCAGCCTAGTACGGAAGGCGCGGGATGGGGCCGTGGATAACTTTCACAGTTCGCTCACAGCACATGCTTGGTTGGAACCGAGGTGGATGTTTGAGAGTTGTACCAGTTGGAAGAGCCCACCCCCGGAGGTAAGCATGAGCCACAAGGCCGTCCACTACGTCACAAAATCCGCATCCGCGGCAGCTGGTTCGATCGGGACTGCAGCGGCAGCCGCGGCGAGCGCGGTGGCAGCGGTGACCGTGGCGGCGTCGATCGTCCTGAGCCCGGTGCCGGATGCGGCTGCGAGAATGGACGGGGTGCACGCCGATTTGCTGCGGGCGGTGGAGCTCAACCAAATCACGGCCGAGCAAGCAGAAAAGTTTGAAGCGAAACTGGCTGGCCGGATCCTCGGAGAAGCCTGAAATACCGGCCATTCCGGCGTGTCCGCCCTCGATTAGATTCTTGGCCGGAAGTTCTGTAAGGTTATCTCTGCCTTCGGTTACCGGATCGAAAAGAAACGGTCTCCGGAAGTGATCTTCTTTTGAAGTTTGGCAGATTACCCGAGCGGCCAAAGGGGGCTGACTGTAAATCAGCTGGCAACGCCTACGGGGGTTCGAATCCCTCATCTGCCACCCAAAGGGAAATCCCCGGAACCAACAGGTTCCGGGGATTTTTCGCGTTCGGAGGTGCACGCGTTCGGAGTGCAGCGACCAGGGAACCCGCGACTCCCGCTCTTGTTCGCTGTACTCACAAATGAGCGCCTAAGTCGGGGGCAGCAGGCCTCACTCACGGCCCTCTTGGTCTCCCGAACCAGCGCACCGCCGCGGAATCGGCCGGCGTCGGGGCTTCCGCTCTCCGGCGCTGGCTGTGACAGCCGGAGTTTCAGGACGAGTACAGGCGGCTGTCCCGGGAGGCGCACCGGCAGGCAGTGAGCGAGCCGRCCCTCTCGGCCCAACAGGAGGCTGTGGCGGTTCTGGCAGGGCTGATGGGCAGCAGGTCCGCTGGCGTGCGCCTACGGGCAGGGTCCAAGCTCCTCGATCTGGGGTACCGGGTGAAACCTCACCTGGGACCGCATGGTGACCGCCGGTGAGCGGGATTCAATATCCGACAGCTCATGACAGATCCCAAGTACGGCGGCTTTGGATGGAGCGAGGTGAAGCACCCGAAAGCACTGCAGCTATACCGAATGTGCGCTGCCCGGGGGTGGCTGGAAGATCCTTCGTACGCTCTGGATGGAAAGATGACGCCATGACTGAGGAACAGAATATTTACGTCTTCGTAGCCTCCAAGCGTGTGGGACAAGGTGAGGTCAAGGCCCGGCAGATCCGTGCGCTGTCCCAGCTGGAGTTTCGTCGAATCGATGCTGCTATCAAGGCCGTCGAACAGTACCTAACGGGCTTTGATGCTTATATCTGGCGTGGGCTGGAGGATCTGCATAGGACTGTGGAAAAGGTCAGAACCCAATGGGCGGAAGGTGGGACCGACCTTGATGCGGGACCTCTGATGAGTGAACTGGAATTCCGCGTTATCAACGTTTGCGCAGTGGTCAAGATGTATGCCGAACATGTCATCGTGTTGCTGGGCCAGACGTACGGGGAGGAATCGACTGAACGAGACGAGGTGAAGAAAAAACTCTCCCAACTCTACGATTCGAGCTTGCCGTACAGGGTGAGCAACCACCTGAGAAATGCGCTGGTCCACGGATCGCCGCGTGAGCTATTGTCCACGAACGTCGTAACCAGAATTAAGGATTCAGGCGAGATCGTGACAACGGTGGAGGTCCTACTATCCCGAGAAGGTTTCCGCAGGCACGCCCAGAACGCCAAGGTTCGCAATGAAGTAGTCGCCTTACCTGAGGAGTTGGAGTTGATTTCTACCGTGACGGACGCTGCCACGGGGCTAGTGGCGCTCCACGGTGAGATTATGCATCTGCTGAGCCCCGAGGTAGTCCTCGCCTTAGAGATGTTGGCTGGGCTTTTCATTGAGGCCCGGGAAGTTCTTGAGGAAGGGGAATGGGTGGGGTTCCTTGAGCTTTCCCCTATTGCCGTCGGCATGCGGCAGATGCGGCCGCTAATGTTCCCCGAGAGCGTATCCAAATTTGTGTATCAGTACCTAAGCGAAGGATCCCGCTGACTGCTGGGGGTTTGTTGAGGAAAAGGCGTTTGTTGGGGATAAAAGCTGACAACTAGAGCGGCTTGCTCCGGTGTGAACCCCTTGAAAGCAAGGCGCGCTGGGTCACTACTGATAACAGCTGATGACTGGGCTGTGACAAGGTGCACAAGGCCCAACAGCTGGGGCCTTGTCTCTCATGGAACGCGGTCTACCACGAGGCGGGCACGCCAAAGCCGGCAACCTTGTTACAGGCAACACCTCAGCGCCGCCGATCACACCGCCGGCAACTGGGTTATCGCGACCGGAATCGAGTCCCCGACCGTTGTAGGCACCAATGTCGGATAGTTCTGGCGTGGCCAATTGGGGAGGCTCCCTACGCACAACTCGGCGGCCTCCCTGCATAGCGGCTACGCTCCAGGTGCTGGCCTACTCTCGGTTGGTCCAGCAGGCCAGGGCCCAGACACCGACCGCACCAGGTCCCCAATGAAGCTAGCCTCGACGGTCGACAGGTCCAGCATCTGATTGGCGATGGCAAGCAGATCGTCTGAGGTTTGTGTTTCTACGGGCTTGCCCAGAGGTTTGAGGTCGGCGCGCCAGTACTGACCATCATCGTCGTTGCCGATCCACACGGAGTGAAGGATACGACCTCTGCTGTTGTAGACAGTTCGAACTCGGCCCGACCAGTCCTTCACCCTTCGCTGCAACTCGGGATCCTGCACGCGGACTGGGACCAGCTCATTTATCAGTGAGAGCATCCGGTCCATATTGTTGGGAACAACGATGCGGGCGATAGCCTGTTCGACGCCGGCAAGACCCCACGTCACGATCGCTACAACTGCCTCCAGTTGTGCGGACTGCTGAGCCACCTCACCGATTGCAGCCCTGAAATTCGTTGCGCTATTCATCTGCCCCATCCTAGGGGTTCCATAAGACCGGCTTTCTTCCCCTCACTTAACGAAGCCCTCATCCTGCTGAGGGTGGGAGCCTTTCGTGCGTTGAGGCTCAGGGTGGTCTCGGCTAAGAAAGAAATCCGCCTTGGTAACGGGTCAGCAGGCAGTCTTGTATTTGGTGCACAGGTTGCGGCTAGCGGAGGTGGCTGTGGCGGCCGCCTTGCCCATGTCGGCACCATCCGGACCAGCCATGCCTGCGATGTCAAACCAGTGCTTGCCTTCAGCGACGAGGGAGCATGCAGCGCCGCCGGGCTTAAGGAGGATCTCGTCAGATGGGACACCGCCCCGCCAGAACTTCTTAAGGCCGGTCGGGTACTTAGACCGGGCGCGACTGGTCGGGGCGACGCTGGCTGCTGGTGAGGGCGCCGCCAAGAGCGGTGCTATTCGCTATCAGCTCAAGCCTGATCAGTTCTCTGACTGTCCACTAGTGAGGAGCAAGGGAAACTTTCTTAGGGAATATGGGTAGGACTCGCCTTACGTAGGGAAAATGACTCCCTATTAGCCTTTTTAGATCGCTTTTGAATCATGACAGACAATCCAACTCTTAAAGGTGACGCCACAGCCTGGCAAGTGGCCGAGTACCTGCACCACCACCCGGACACGATCCGTATCATGGCCCGATGTGGGGAGTTCCCCAACGCGTACAAAGCAGGTACAGGCTCCCGGAACTCCCCCGCCCGGATCCCATGGTCCGGCGTGGAGAAGGGGCGGAAGAAGCAGCCGAGGGTGAACAGTTGAGTAAGACCCGGACCCCGCAGTCAAGGAAACTTGCTGAATATCCCAGACACCAGCCAGTTACGCGCACCGGATCCTGGAACGCTGGCGGCAGCGACGCCTGGGGCTCACCGATCGGCGAGAAAAGCCGGCTGTTGGGAACCACCAAGGGTGTCATCACCAACGGCACCCTTGGCTTTGGCCTGCCCGTCGTGGAATCCTGACCCTGACCGTGGCGGCATGGGGCGCTCGGCGGATACGGACAGAGGAAACATGGGCTCCAACGATTTTGTTTCACACATCTACTTGCAGTCCAACGACTGGCCTGAAGATTATCGCGAGGACGCGATCAGCAAGATCGCCATTCACTCTGAGAGGCGCATAGCCAGGGTTGTCGGGGAAAAAGACGTCCTGTGGGCGACAGGATCAGTCAAACGCACAGAGGACCGGGGCGTGAGCCTGTCGGCTGTAGTCTTCACAGACGCCTTCGTCGTGACAGATAGCGTCTCAGCGGTCGCAAATGGTGGCGTGCCTAGAGGTGGGGCCACGCGGGTTATCCCTTGGACCGAACTTTCGGGACTTACGCTCCACGAATTCCATGAACCGGGCTACGGCTCCCAAGTAGAGTCTGCGCAATTCACGGTCACATTCGGAGACGAGTCGAGCTTCTTGATTACAGACAGCAAATACGAGGGCAGGGCAGCGGGCCTGGTCTTCCTTGATTTTGTGCTGGCCAAGCTGGCGTCCAAGTAAGGCCGGTAATGGATGGTGGAGATTGGGTCGCGGCCGGTGCCGCGGTTGTTGCGGTCATCGCGTTGGTTTTCACGGCACTGCAGGCTAGATCTGCGAAGATCCAAGCCCAGGCGGCAAGGGATCAGGTGGAGATCGGCAAGCGCCAAGCGGAGATGCAGGAGCAGCTCAATCGCGACCAGCAACAACCGTACGTGTGGGTGGACTATCGGGTTGATCCCGTCTCATATTGGCTGGTCGATCTAGTCATCAAGAATGAGGGGCCGACAACAGCCCGGAATGTTCGGATAACCTTTGATCCAATGGTTGGGCGGGCCAAGAACCTCTCTGACATGGATCTTGCGGGTCTTCCGGGCTTTGTGGACGGCTTCTCAGCAATCCCGCCTGGTCGGGAGATGCGCTGGAGTCTCGGTTCGCACACTGACCTCTATGACCAGCGTGTGCTGACCAGACATAAAGTGAGGATCTCATTTGACGGTCCATTCGGTCCTGTGGAGCCCTACGCTTACACGCTTGCCTACGACGACATGAAGTTTGCAGCGCTCAGAGATCCCGGCCACATAGGACAGGTGGCGAAGGAACTCAAGGAGATTAAGCGTTACGTCGAAAAGGGCGTTCAAGCGGTCCGTGATCTGTCGCCTGATGAAGAGTAGGTGATCACCTCGTGAGCACAGACCTTGGATTTTGCCCAGATACGTGAGGGCACTTGCTCGCCGCTCACGCGCCTGATTTCCCAAGATCTTGCACCGCAGGACAGCGCGAAATGTGCCTGGTCAGGCTGTGACAACTGTAAATCAGCTGGCAACGCCTACGGGGGTTCGAATCCCTCATCGGCCACCCAAAGGGAAATCCCCGGAACCAACAGGTTCCGGGGATTTTTCGCGTTCGAGGGTGCACACGTCCGGAGCGCAGGGGCCAGGGCCGCTAACCCGGATAACCCAGTTCAGGGAACCCATGCCTCCCGCTCTTGTTTGCTGAACTCACCGTTGTGCGGCGGGGAATTCGAACGACTCCGGGAATTCTCAGCTGGCTTGCGACTCCGTCCCAGTCCCACGCCTGACCGCCCCGCTCTCCCGAAGCTCCGCGATCTCACGCCTGAGCGCTGCAATTTCAGTGACAAGGTCTGCCAATTCAGCGCGGACAGGTTCTTCGGCGGCTGCTGCCTTGTTTTCCGCGGCCGCCGCAACATCCTCCGCGTTTTCCTCGATTCGTTGCACCAACCACGAGGCAATAGAGGCCGTCACAATACCCAGGACCGCAATCCCGCTCATCATGAGCGCTGCCGCCACGATCCTGCCGATGGGGGTGACGGGATAGAGGTCTCCGTAGCCAACTGTGGTGATGGTGGTTATGGCCCACCATGCGGCGTCTCCGAACGTCAGGATCTTGGCGTCCGGCGCATTCTGCTCCACGTCAAGCACTGCAAGGGCGCCGATGAGCACCAACATCGCCGCCGAGCCGGCAACGTATGTCGCAACGCGTCCGCGCAGGGTCTCTCCCACAGTGCGTTGCAGTACGGACAGGAGCGTGACCAGCCGAAGAAGGCGGAGTGGCCGGAAGAAGGGGAGCACCACGATGAGGAGTTCATGCAGGTTCCAGATGAACCATCGCCTTCGATCCTCGGCCAGCCAAAGGTTGGCAACGTAGTCCAGCGCAAATATCCCCCAGGTAATCCAGAGGATTATTTCGAAGGGGAGGCCGGCCGCGCCGTCCACGCGTCCTATAACCTGCCAGGCATATGCGGAGAGGAAAATCAGTGCGGTCGCCATGAGGGGCCATTCGACGAGGTCCCGGTATCGCGCTTGGGTCATACGGGAATCCTAGTCACAGCAGCAACCCCTGCCGCTGAAAAACGAATCAGACGGAGGGAGTCTCCAGCCAGTATCCGTCCATGTGGTGAACCAGCTGCCGGCCCAGACCGCCTTTGAGCTGCACCCAGAGTGTGCTGCGGTCATCGGTCATGCCGTCGATGCTTCCTTCGATGCGATTGCCCCGGGCGTCCCGGAGTACGACGTCCTGATGGCGGGCGAGGTCAGGCCAGACGTCAGCGTGCGGCTTGGTGCTTTGCAAAGTGCTCAAGGGGTCTCCCTGGTGATGAGTCGATGTTTCCGGGTTTCAGATATTGTGCACGGGATGGATGAACTGGCGGTAAACGTTTGTGCAATCGTTGGACATAAAGCGATGGATGTACTAACGCCGTTGGCAACACCGCGTCCACTATGCGGTCTGCCTATTCCCAGTGAAGTTACTCGCGGGTAACATTGCTCGCATGCATTTGCTTCTCCGCACCCTCATGCTGCTGTTCACCTCATCCAAGCGTTCACCCTTGGGTGCTTGGGAAACGTCCTCGCTGCCCCTGCGCGTTCTGCCGACGGACATCGACATCGCGATGCACGTGAACAACGGTATGTATTTCTCCTTGATGGACCTCGGCCGTTTCGACCTCATGGTTCGCAGCGGTATCTGGAAAAAGATGCGCCGACGCGGCTGGAGTCCCGTGGCTGCCGGAGAGACCATCGCTTTCCGCAAGTCATTGCAACTCTGGCAGCGCTACACCATCGAAACGCGCATCATCGGACTGGACACCAAAGCCATCTACTTTGAGCAGCGCATGGTGGTGGACGGTGAGATCTACGCTCGCGCACACATCGCAACCCGCTTGGTCAACAAGGGAAAGCCGGTAACGCAGGAGGAGATCATTGCTGAGTTCGGTGAGCCACCGGCTGACTTGGAATTGCCGGAGTGGATCCATGAGTGGCGCGAAAACAATGCGCTCCCTGGAGCCCGCCGGCCAGCTCCGCATGTGTGGGCTTAGGGGAACTCAAACACCTACGTCCCGCCGCTGAAGTGCAAGCGCGCCCAGGACGATCAGCGCCGCGGAAATACCCAGCAAGCCTGAAGCGGCTCCCCAATCAGCGCCGTTCGTTACGGGTGAATTGCCGTACGCCCAGTGGTACGGCGAAAGGTTCAGCAGCCAGTCGACGTCGGGACTTTGCCTCCCAACAGCGTTGAAGACATAGCCGAGGACGGCCACGGCGGCACCCGCCGCAATCGCATAAACCTTCCGTCCCGTCAGCGCACCTACGCACAGCGCCGCTGTTCCGCTCAGCAGTGCCAAAGCGGCAAACAGCACTACCGCACCGAAGAGATGCCCGACGTCGATGTCCAGTTTCGAGGGCCCGTTCAGCACCAGCACCAGCAGGAAGACCAAGGCTGAGAGGATCGCGACGCGGACCACGAGTGCCAGGGCGCGTTCAAGGACGACCTGGATTCGGGTCACGCTATGGGCCAAGGTCAATTCCAGCAGCCCCGACTCCTCGTCCCCGCCGACTGCCGCCGCGCCCCAACCGACGGAGGCCATGGACATCAGCAGGAAACCGATCAACCCGAAAAGGGTGGCCTGGGTATAGCCAGGTCCGGTGGCGATCTGGTCATAGTTCAGGGCCTTGGTCATCTCCTGGGGGAGTGCGTCGATCATTTGCTGCATTTGCGCGCTGCCGCCGATGGACGGATACAGCGGCAGGTACAGCATGATCGCGGCCGTTAGTCCCAAGGCCCATGCGAGAGTGGACCGCCACGAGTCAGTCAAGGCTTTCGTGAAGAGGGGGAGGAACTTAGACATGGTGTGCTCCTTCCGTGTGGCTCAGGGACTTGTGTCCATTTCCATTTCGTCCGTTTCCGCCGTGTCCGTTTCCGTTGCCCGCATAGTGCCCCGTGTAGAGAGTCAGCACGGCTTCCTCCAAATCCGGCTCCTCCAGGACGAGGTCCGTGAGGTTTAATCGGGCCAGCTCCTGCACCAATGGCTGGACCTGCCCCGAGAGCGTCGCCGTTGCTTCGACGGCGGCTTCCGCTGCGCTGTCACCAGGAAGCTCCCGCAGCACAACGTTGGCGACGCCGGGCACCCGCGCCAGCAGCGCCCCGACGTCGTGCGTTTCTGCGCCCGCCGCGTTGAACCGCAACTGCCGTACGGCCGCGTTCCTCAAGGCCTCAACAGTGGAGATGGTCACGATGCCGCCGTCGCGGAGGATGGCTACGGCGTCGGCGGCCTGCTGGACCTCGCTCAGCACGTGTGAGCTGAGGAAGACCGTGGCGCCATCGTCCGCCACTTCGCGGACCAGTGAATGGAATTCCTGTTGGACCAGGGGATCCAGGCCGCTGGTTGGTTCATCGAGCACCAGGAGCTCGGGGCGGTGCATGAACGCCTGCAGGAGGCCGAGCTTCTGCTTATTCCCTTTGGAGAGCTTGCGGGTCTGCCGGTCCAAATCCAGGTCCAGCCGTTCTGCCAACTCGTTGACATATTTGGGCTGTACCGGGCCGCTGATGGCCTCGAAGTGTTCGAGCATGCGGCGGCCCGTGGTTCGGTTCTCCAAGTGGAGTTCACCGGGGAGGTAACCGATCCTGCGGCGCAGCCCGATTCCGGCGCGGCGCGGATCCTGGCCCAAGACTGAAATGGTCCCCGCGCTTGGCCGGATGATATCCAGCAGGCAGCGCATGGTGGTGGTTTTGCCCGCCCCGTTCGGTCCAATGACGCCGAAGACCGTTCCCGGTTCAACGGCGAAATCGAGTCCGTGGAGGACCTCGCGCTGGCCGAACTTCTTGCGCAACCCCTCGACGACGATTGCCTGGGTCACGGGGCATGCTCCCTTCCTTGGTTGATGGTGTCCTGCTGCAGGGCGTCGCGGGCCGAGTCCAGGAACCGCGAATCCGTATAGAAACCGTTGGTGTAGATGTCCAGCGCAGGCACGGTCAATTGCCGCAGCAGTTCCGGTCCTATGCCGTGCGGTTCGGCTACATCTGCACCCAGCGCCCGTGAGAGGTGCCTGCCCAGCATGAGCATTGAGAGGCTGTTTGATGCAACGACGACGGCGGTGGACCGGACGTCGTCGAAGTCGCGGATGGTGCCGGCAGCGATTCCGGCCTCGATGATGTCCTGCGTCTGGCGCACCACGGCGTCGAAGAATGCGTCGCCGGCCTCGGATTCGTCACCCAGGGAGCGGCGAATGTAGGCGATCTCGTTGGCGTACTGGTCCGGGTGGTTGAGGTAGTCCTGGATCAATTGGCGTGCGGTGCCTGGATCTGTTTTCTCCCTGCCCTGGCTGGCTGTCTGCGCGAGGACATGCTGGTCGCATGCTTCGCGCAGACCTGCCTTGCTGCCGAAATGGTGGATTACGAGTCCGGGGCTGACCCCAGCGGCAGAGGCGACCGCGCGGACGGTAGCAGGGCCGAAACCATCGCGGCCGAACAGTCCAATGGCGGCGTCACGGATGCGTGCACGGGTGGTTAAGTCCTCTGCGGTTAAACGCATGTTTCATACACTAAACACTTGTTCAATCGCTGGCAAGAGGCGTCTAGCGGACCAAGTTGTTAGGAGTCCCTGACCGGGCCTCGGTGCAAGGCAAAGGTAGATCTCGTTGCGGATCCGATTTAGTAGACCAGACCGGGGATGGTCCAGAGTCCCGTCCATGGATTCGTCAGCGTTCAATGCCCGCAGGAGCGAGGGGATGGAGGCCGGCGCGCAGCTGCGATGCAAGACCGTAGGGCTGATATAGCGGACCTCATGGCCAACATAGTCGCTGCAAGAGTCCATCTCGCTAAGGCCAGGAGGGTCTAGGAAACGCCAGGGAACGACCCATGTCGGAAGAACGCGTTAGTGGCCCCGGCTGGCTTTGTTTTCGACACCTCAGGGGTATTTTGGCCAACAATCTGGAGCCCAACGACTTCGACCTGAATCACTCCGCGACCTTTGGCGTGACAACCAGAAATACTCAATAAAGTCAGCAGGGAGTGTAATACTAGGGGCACGCAAAGAAGGATGGGGATTACCGATGACTGCAATGGTCGTAGACTTCAAGACACACGAAGACCTACTCATGGAACGTGAAGCGCTCATTCAGCGGTCCGGAATGCATCTCTCCGAACTCATAGCCGGGGCTGAGGACTACAGCTTGACGGTTGAGCAGTACGCCATATTCGAAGCGATTGCTGATATCAACTATCTTCTCGGTGAGTAGTCCTGCCCAACGCAAACGCGAGCACCGGGCCAATGTTGAGAACAAGGCTGGCCAGTTTGCGGCCCAAGTGAATCACACCCTGAAGGCATTCCTGGGCTGCGAAGAAGACCTTATGCACGTTGATGCTTCAGAGAACCGGGTCGTCGTCAAAACGATCAGTGGTGCAGGTCTGACACTCGAGGTAGAAGGCAAACCCGTCTTTCGGCTCGGCGCTAAGTACTACTGCGAACTGAACGAGGCGAATACATACCTTGCTGTCGAGCAAAGTATTTTCACTATCTTCCACTTCGACCGGACAGAGCCCATACTCCGTTATGACTTCATCCGAGAACCAAAAAGCGATGTGCCTTCCGCGCACATCAACATGCACACGGACTCTGAGGCATTGACCAAAGCCATGGAAGATGCCGGCAAGAACAAACGAACCGAGCGCCGACGGGCAAGTGGCGCACCAGCGAAAGCCTCTCAACTGCATCTCCCATTGGGTGGCCCACGCTTTCGTCCGGCACTAGAAGATGTACTCGAGATGTTGGTTGTAGAGTTCGCAATTGACCGTGCTATAGGGTGGGGCGAGTCACTGCGGGAGGGCCGTTCCTTATGGCGCGATACTCAACTTCGCGCAGCTGTAGCGGATAATGCCGGGGCCGCTGTCGAAGCCCTTGAAGAGCTGGGCTTTATGGTGTCCTGGCCGGGACCGGCGAGTGAAAAGCCACCATTGCGGAAGCAGAAACTTGAGCAGTTCTAAGTTAGGGCTCGGTCGGTGGCGCGTCCATGGTAGGGGGAACAGCCTGCGACCTGAGGACGTGTCGCACCAATCTGCACGCATGCGGCTGCCCGCAGGGATCTGAAAGGTCCCGGACCGTTAACGCAGCATGGAGGTCGTTAGAGGCGTACCTGATGATCCCCATTTGCGAATGTGAGTGGTTGATTCCTCTCCCGAGTTACATCCGGCGCCAGGAGCTGGACCCGCGCCTGAGAGCTCTCGCGACCCAAACGAACCCGGTCGGGGCAAGCAAATTGACGCGTAGAGAGCATGGCGCGTCGCCGGAAGGCACCCGCCGGTACTGCAGGGCCAGCGAGGTATGCCCGGTTTCTTGGCAGAAGTCGCCGACGAGGGTTCCATGCTTGTTGGGTCAGGTGCCCGGCATCTGGATGATGCCCAGTTGCTGCATCAGCGCGAGGTCGTCGCGATCGGACCAATGCTCCACGATCCTGCCGTCCTGAATTCTGTGGATGGCCACGGCGGTTTCGTCCAGTTGGGCGCCTGTAGCAGGCAGCGGACCGGGCAGCTCGCCTTCGTGTCGACCATGGGCGGTCAGCCTGGTAACCACCTTGTCGCCTTCGCAGATCTGATCTTCAATAACATGATGTCCCGGCGTGGCCTGGAGGAAAATGCGGAACGCCTCCTTCAGTCCCTCCCGTCCAGCCGAGAGCCCGGGGAAAGGAGGGTGATGGTCCAGGTAGTCTTCAGCAACCAGATCGTCCATCGCTTCGATGTTGCCGGCATCGATCGCTTCGTAGAAGCGCCTAACCAGCGCTTTGTTATCCTCAGGCTCCACGTTCATTCCCTTCATTGAATGCGTGGCTGCCGGGCAAGAACTGGTCGGGCAAGAACTGGTCAGGGCAGGCAACGCAACCCGTCCCCAAGTCACCATGGGAGGCCAGTCTAGGACGAAGGATCCGGCGATGACAGGGGTTCCCGTGACTCAGCGGAACGATGCCCGCCGGCCGGGGAACATAACGATGTGACACCAAACGCTGCGTCGTCGCTGCCTGAAGTGCCGCCGTCGAAGATACTGGCTTGACTGTCTTCGTGGGGGAGCAGTGACGGGGCCCTTGGGTCCGAAGATGCAGGGGTAGATAAGTGGGTTGTGCGGGGTCGGCTTCGTGGTCGAAGAAAAGCAAAATCGCCCGGTCAGCGGCGGCGCTGCTGTTGGTCCTTGGCCTGCTTGGAACAGTGGTACCGGCGCAAGCGGTCCCGTCGGCGAGCATCAAGTTTCAGACTTCCACTCCTCCCGTCACAGGCGCCATCGGGCAGCTTTACAGCACCAGCACTTGGGCCCGAAGCGTTCTGATCCGGCCCACGGCAGCGGAGGAATGCTCCAGCACCGGTTGCGTGCAACGGTTCGTCGGTGGCGATATCGCTTGGTCTGCCCGTACGGGAGCCCGTGTGGTGGTCAATGGGCCGGTCCGCACCGCATGGTGGGACGCCAATGGTCCTGCTGGCTATCACGGCTATCCCACGACAGACACTGTAAGCGGCCTGCGCAATGGGGGTTCCAAGCAACTCTTCGAACGGGGAGCCATCAGTTTCTCGGCAGCTACTGGTGCCCAACGCACAACGGGGTCCATCCACTTGGCATGGGGGAGAACGGGTTTTGAGGCTGGTTTCCTCGGGTACCCTGCTGGCAGCGAACGCACAGGACTGCCCGACGGCGGTGCCTACCAGGTCTTCGAGCGCGGCTTTATTGTGTGGTCCCCGGCGACTGGGGCACATCCCTCCATGGGCGCCATACGTGAGCGCTGGCGCCAATCCGGGCTGGAAAGCGGCGAGTTTGGCTATCCCACTACAGATGAAGCGACCGGACTGCGTAATGGCGGCTCATCACAGCAGTACCAGCACGGAACCATGATCTGGTCCCCCGCCACCGGAGCGAGGGCCCTGACGGGAGCCATCCGTGGCTACTGGTCCGCGACGGGAGGCCAGAACGGTGCCTTGGGATATCCGGTCAGCGAGGAATACCGGCAAAACGACTTCGTCTACCAACTCTTCCAGGGCGGCACGGTCTACTGGTCGGCGGCCACTGGTGCGCATTCAACCACCCATGGCGACGTCCACAACCGCTACGTCTCCCTGGGTGGAGCTGCCGGCCAATTGGGCTTGCCCCTCACGGACAAGCTTCCGCGGGCCGGGGGTCTGGTGCAGCAGTTCGTCAACGGTTGGCTTGTTTGGGGGCCTGCAACGGGAGCGCGGATTGTGGGGCACCCCACGTATAAAGTGTGGTCCATCAATCCGGGCGAGTTCGGCTGGCCGGTGCGCGATACCTGGTCCGATGCCCGGGGCTCCCACGTCGCCTTCCAAAAGTTGGAAACTATCTGGAACGATTCCACCCAGGAGCTGTATTCAGCCGAAGCAGTGGACGCCTCCACCGTGGTTTTCCTTGGCGATTCGCAGCTGGACCTTGATTCCTGGGGTGAACAGGGCGCCCGCGCCGCTGGCTATACCCGCCAGGTGGTCCGAAGCATCGGTGGCATCGGATACGTCTCGGGGAGCCCCGCCGTCGGTGGCAATTCAGCGACGGATGCCGTGCTCCTGGACCGGATCCTTTTGCCCCAAGGAAACCCCGGACTGGTGGTGGTGACTCTTGGTGGAAACGACGCCCGGATTTTTGCCACCGATGCAGCGATCTTGTCCCAGGCCAACCGGCTGTGGGATGAACTGCGCCGCAAATATCCCCGCAGCACGATCCTTATCACTGGTGTTCTTTCGCGCTACGACGTCAGCCATTTCCAGCGGCGATGGGTGGACGGGCTCCTGACCCGGGAAGCTGCTGTCCGGGGCTGGCCACGCATCTCGATGGCCGGGACCGCGACTATCGCCGGAGCTACCTGGAATTATCTTGATGACGTCCACTTAAACCAGACCGGACACAACAAGGTGGCCCCGCTCTACGCATCCGCGCTCAAGTACGTCCTGGGCAGGTAGCCGTTTATTCCCGGTGACGCGGGAAGCGAACAACGCCCCTCTCCACGGGACTTAGCGAGCGGGGTCGCGTACCGTGGAATCATGGCTACAGTTGACATCACTGGAGAACAGTTCGCATCGACCATCGAGGGCAATGACATTGTCCTGGTGGATTTCTGGGCTGCCTGGTGCGCCCCGTGCCGCCAGTTTGCGCCCACCTATGGGGCAGCTTCGGAGAAGCACCCGGACGTGGTCTTCGCGAAGGTAGACACCGAGGCTGAGCAGCAGCTCGCCGCCGAAGCCGGGATTACGTCCATCCCGACGCTCATGGCTTTCCGCGAGAAAGTGCTTGTCTTCTCGCAGCCGGGTGCCCTCAACGGCCCGCAGCTGGAGCAGGTCATCGAGGCCGTGAAGGGCTTGGACATGGAAGAAGTCCACGCCCACGTGGCCAAGGCGCGTGCCGAGGCCCAGGAAAGCTAGACTCGCCCGGCGAAACCGCCGGAACAGCATCGAGGTCGCCGGAAAATTCCGGCGACCTCGATGCTTTAAGGTGTTCCCGCAGTCTTGCGGCGATTTCGCTGAGCTGGTGTGGGGAGCTGAGCCAGTGCTGGGAGAGGCTAGAGCCGTTCGAGCTTGACCGGCTCAGCCAGCAAGGCGCTGAGGGACTCGTTCAGGTCCTGCACGGCAATGCCCTTGGAGTGCTTCTCCAGAGCCGCTTCCGATTCCCAGCGCTCTGTGAGCACCAGCTTCTCCTCAGTGGCTTCGGTCAGTTCATAACGGATGCAGCCGGGCTCGTTGACGACCTCGTCGATCGCGATTTCCAGGGCGAGCTTCACGCGGAAGAATTCGCCGTCGTTGGGGATGAACGTGGCCTGCAGGTCGATGGGTGCACTCATGGATCCAACCCTACCGGGAGGACACGGAGCCGATTGTCCACTTTACGGTTCTGTTGCGCGCACTGACTTGGTAGCGTTCGGTCATGTTGTCCTACACCGCCGGAGACACTGACGTCCCGCTGCTCGAAGAGACCATCGGTGCCAATTTTGAACGCATCGCAGCGCAGTTTCCACTCAGGGACGCGCTCATAGAAGCCGCTGCCACACCTGGCGGGGACGCCCGTCGGTGGAGTTACGAAAAGCTTAACGACGACGTCGATCACCTCGCCCGCGCGCTCCTCGCCGTCGGTGTGGAGAAAGGCGAGCGCATCGGCATCTGGAGCCCGAACTGTGCTGAGTGGACCATCCTGCAGTACGCCACGGCAAAGATCGGGGCCGTGCTCGTCAATGTCAACCCGGCTTATCGCCGGCATGAACTGGAGTTCGTGGTCAAGCAGAACGGCATGCGGATGCTGGTGACTGCCCCCTCGGACAAGAACAGTGATTACGTGGTTATGGCCAGGGAAACTGCAGGCACGTGCCCCGAACTCAGGGAGATCGTCTTCCTCCCCGGAGAATCGGTTGCGGGGCTCACCCCGGGTGTCCCCGAGGCCGGCCACGAACTGACGTATGCCGAGCTCCTGACCCGGGCGGACGGCGTCGGGCCTTCTGCAGTACGGGACCGTATGGCTGAACTGGATCCGCACGATCCCATCAACCTTCAATACACATCAGGCACCACGGGCTTCCCGAAGGGTGCGACCCTCACCCACCACAACATCCTCAACAACGGCCACTCGATCGGCCGCCTCCTGGGCTATACGGAACATGACCGCGTGGTGATTCCGGTGCCGTTCTACCACTGCTTCGGAATGGTAATCGGGAACCTGAATGCCCTGAGTTTCGGGGCGGCAACCATCATCCCAAGCAGGGGATTCAGCCCAGCGGCGGCGTTGGAAGCCGTGCAGGACTTTGGCGGCACGTCGCTTTATGGCGTGCCCACCATGTTCATCGCCGAACTCGCGCTGCCCGACTTCGCCACGTTCGATCTCTCCACGCTCAGGACGGGTGTCATGGCGGGGTCGTTGTGTCCCATTGAGGTGATGCGCCGGGTCATTGATGAGATGCACATGGTGGATGTGGCTATTTGTTATGGCATGACTGAGACGTCGCCGGTGTCCACCATGACACGGGCGGGGGACACTTTGGAGCACCGGACCAGCACAGTGGGCAGCACCATGCCGCACCTTGAGAGCCGGATCGTGGATCCGGGTACGGGTGAAGTGGTGGAGCGCGGCGTCATCGGTGAGCTGTGCACGCGTGGCTACGCGGTGATGCAGGGCTATTGGGGCCAGCCGGATAAGACCGCCGAGGCCATTGACGCAGAGGGCTGGATGCACACGGGCGACCTCGCCCGCATGGACGAGGACGGGTATCTGGTGATCGAAGGCCGGATCAAGGACATGGTGATCCGTGGTGGCGAGAACATTTATCCCCGCGAGATTGAGGAGTTCCTGTATCTCCATCCGTCTATCCAGGACGTGCAGGTGATCGGCGTTCCGGACGCCAAATACGGCGAGGAACTCATGGCCTGCATCATCCTCAAATCGGGGACGGAAACCCTGACCGCCGAGGACATCGCCGAGTACTGCAGTGGCAAGCTGGCGCACTACAAGATTCCGAAATACGTGGATGTCCGCGAGAGCTTCCCGATGACCGTCTCGGGCAAAGTTCGGAAGGTGGACATGCGCCAGGAAGCGGTCTCCCGCCTCCACCTCTAAAGCAACGCGGGGATCCTTCTATGGTTGTCAAGCGTGGCAAGGGCCGGGGTTTGGGGCGTTGAGGGTTCGGTAGATCCGCCGGGCGAGGTAGCGTTTCACGCACCGGCGGATCTCCTTTGTGGTTCGTCCCTCGGCTTTGCGTTTGCGGACGTAGTCGACGGTGGCGGGGTCGAAGGTCATCCGGCTCAGGGCGACCATGTGCAGGGCTTTGTTCAGTGTTCTGTCACCGCCGCGGTTGAGTCTGTGCCTGACGGTGTTACCGGATGAGGCAGGAATGGGGTTGACTCCGGCCAGGGAGGCGAATGCCGCTTCGGAGCGGACCCGTCCGTGGTGGGACCATGCGGTCAGGCAGATGGCGGCGGTGAC
>NZ_JBFRDV010000032.1:0-49881 GCF_052113945.1 Paenarthrobacter sp. RAF54_2 | reverse complement strand
AGCTAAGACCCACAGCGCCGATGGTACTGCACCCGGGAGGGTGTGGGAGAGTAGGACACCGCCGGACAATCATTAACAGGGAAAGCCCCGACCACGACGGTCGGGGCTTCCCCCATTTAACCAACAAACCAGACACGGCAAGGTGGGAAAGCCCACCCCTGAGGCGAACTCCCCTAGCCCGAGAAGAACTCAGACAACTCTGCGATGAGCTTGTCGGGCGCCTTGTTTGGGCCGTCGTGCCCGAACCCGGGGAGGATGGTGTAGCTGGAGCCGGACAGGACATCGTGGATCTGGCCGCACGCTACACCGAAGTATGCGGGGCTTTTCTCGCCCACCACGATCAGTGTTTCCAGGGGCAGTTCAAGGAACGGCTCGGCGGGCATGTCGGCAGCGATGACTGCCTTGATTTCCCGGACTCCGCACGTCATCAGTTCCCGCATCTGCTTACCCATGGGTGTTCCGGCCGTCAGCTTCGTCGCGAGCGTCAACATGGACAGGGGCATGCGCGCAAACGCGCCTCCTGTCTCTACTCCCTTGATGAGAACGGCGAGTCCGCGATCGTAGTCTCCTGCCGCCGTCGCGCGTTCATATTCCGGCGTCCAGTCGGCTTTGACGCTGTGGTTGACGGACACGGCGGGATCGTAAACGGCGAGTCGCTCCACGGGTAAGGTTCGCGCCGCGTGCAACGCAACAGCACCGCCGAAGCTGTGCCCGAAAACGTCTGTGCTGGATGTGTGTTTCATGACCGCGTCGAGATCCCGGATGTCGGCTTCGAGGGTGTAGTCCTCGGGCTGGGGGGATGATTCACCGCGACCGCGGCGGTTAAACGTATGTACGGGCCGCCCGAGGGACTCGCTCAGTTTCTGCGCGAAACGTGTGTAGTCAGAGGCCGTCACCATTGAGGCGGGCACGACCACAATACCCGAGCCTGCCGCCGCCAGGTCACCGCCTGTGGTGAGTACTTCGAGGTGTCCGCCGTCCGTTGTGGTGATGATCTCGCGCGTCATGTCTTGAGCCTAACCGAGCCACCTGAACGCAGGCAGCATGCAGGACGTTATGTGGATAACAATCAGCTTTTGAAGTAGTCCGAAATGTCCATGACTAGTTCCTTCACGGCGGCTGGAACGGAACCGTGGAAGCCCTTTGGCGATACTTCAAGGGTGCTTCCTGGAACGGCCGCGTGCAAACGCGCGGCCGTCACTTTGTAGTATTGGGGACTCTTCTTGCCCACCATGAAATGGGTGCCGGGAGGTAGGACGGAGAAGTCGCGCGGAGTTTCCGTGGCTTCGAACGCAGCCTTGAGTTCTCCGACGCCGGATGGCATGAGTTCACGGAACATTGTGTTGACCTTGGTTCGCGAGACTACAGCCATGAGACCCACCAGTATGGGTTCAGGGACGCGGGCCAGGGCAGTTCCGGGATGCATTCCACGCTTCATGCGGGCAAGCGCTACGTTGATGTTGCCCTTGTTCACGGAGTCCTCGAAGCCTGCCATCCAATCCGTGTCCATGCTCCCGTCGATATTAACTGCGGCGTCGTAAACGGCGAGCCTGTCCGGTTGGTGTCTTGTGCCGGCAAATGCCTGCGCAGCGTTGAGGGCCACCGACCCGCCCAGGCTGTGGCCGAGGATGTTCCTGGCAGCGGTGGCATCCATGATGGTGCGCACATCCGCAATTTCCGTGACCATGGAGTAGTTGTGTGGTTGATCGCTGGAGCCGCCGCGGCCCCTGCGATCGTAGACGTCCACGGCCCACGCATCTCCGAGGCCCTTCGCGAGGGCGATGGAGAAGGGACGATAGATCAGGGCCGTGAGGAATGCGCCGCCGATCAGAACCACACGGCGCTCCCCGGGTGCGTCTTCCGCGCCGTAGCTGTATAACGCGAGTTTGCCGCCGTCGTGCGTTTTGATGGTGCGTTCCCTCACCGCTTTATCCTAGGGCGCGCTGGCATTGGGGCTGTGCCTCCTGAAAGGAAGCGGGCGATTCGGGCTGCAAGCCGCCTGCCTGGCCGAAGAGGACCTTCGTGGAACTGCAACGGCACAATAGCGAAGTCGATGACTGGAACCGCTCCAGCAAGGGTGCGTCCGGTTTCGGCGAAGTAGGACGGACTCCAGCCGCCGCTAAGCATGAGTGTCGGAGTCACGAGCGAGGTGAAATCGTGAAGATGCGCGTCGGCATCGAGGACCGCGCGCATTTCGGCGACGGCGGTGGGCAACAGGGAGCGCATCTCCGAACCCAGCCGCGTCTGTGCAGAGAGGATGCTCAGCATCCGCAAGGCGCCCATCGGCAGGTAGGAGATGGGACCGGCAGTTCTCAGACCCTGCACCAGATGGGCCCATGCGTGGTCCAGTTGGCCTGCCGTAATTGCGGCTTCCAATTCCGGACGCCACCGACCATGGAGATTTCCTGATAGCGAGACAGCGGCGTCGTAGGTGACCAAGCGGTTGATCCTGGTGCTGCGCGCCGCCTGGAGCGCCACGAAACCGCCATAACTGTGCGCCACGACGTCCCGTGAATCGGTCTTCCGCATCACCGCCTGAAGGTCGGCGATCTCGGTGTCAGCGGAGTATCCGGGCGGTTGCGGCGCTGAGTGGCCCCGGCCGCGCCGGTTGTAGCAATGAACCGGCCGCCCGAGCATGAGGCTCAAGGTCCGCGCAAAGGGCCAGTAAAGGGAATCGGTCACCAAAGTGCCATGGACCACGACGACGCCGGACGGTTCCGCAGGTGCGCGCGAACCGGGAATCGAGGCTTTCGACGCCGGCCGGAACGTGTGCACCTCAAGCTGCCCGCCGCCGTCGTCCGTTTCAACTGTCCACGTCTCCACAGCCCGAGTCTATGTCCGGAATCAGAGGCCCGTAATGACCGGTAAACTTAAGGACTGTGACTTCCGCAAACACCCCAGCCCTGAACACCTCCGCAGAGCCCATCGATGCCAGCGAGCAGATGCGTATTCGCATGGACAAGCGCGCCAAGCTGATCGAACGTGGTACAGAGGCCTACCCTGTGGGCGTTGAGCGGACGCATTCCTTGAGCGAGATCCGCGAAAAGTATGCGCACCTGGAAGCCGACGAGACCACCGGTGACATCGTAGGCGTCACCGGCCGCGTCGTGTTCGTGCGCAACACTGGCAAGCTCTGCTTCGCTACCCTCCAGGAAGGTGGCGTTGACGGCAAGGGCGTCCGTCTCCAGGCAATGCTGAGCCTGGCCAACGTGGGCGAGGAAGCGCTGGCCGATTGGAAAGCCCTGGTTGACCTGGGGGACCACGTTTTCATCAAGGGCGAGGTGATTTCCTCCCGCCGCGGCGAGCTCTCCGTCATGGCCGATTCCTGGTCCATGGCCTCCAAGGCCCTGCGCCCGCTCCCGGTCCTGCACGCGGAACTCAACGAAGAAACCCGTGTTCGCCAGCGCTACGTGGATCTCATGGTCCGCGATGAAGCCCGCGAGATGGTCTATAAGCGTGCTGCCATCACTAGGTCTGTCCGCGACACCCTTGACCGCCACGGCTACGTCGAGGTGGAGACCCCCATCCTGCAGCTGGTCCATGGTGGTGCTACGGCCCGTCCGTTCGAGACGCACATGAACGCGTTCGATCAGAAGATGACCCTGCGCATCGCTACGGAACTTTTCCTGAAGCGCGCGGTAGTGGGTGGCATCGATCGCGTCTACGACATGGGCCGGGTGTTCCGGAACGAAGGCGTCGATTCCACGCACAGCCCCGAATTCACCACCCTTGAGTGCTATGAAGCCTGGGCTGACCAGTTCGTCATGGCCGAGCGCATGAAAGAAATCATCCTCAACGTGGCGGACGTGGTTGGCACCCGTACCATTCAGACGGATGCAGGCGAGATCAACCTCGACGGCGAATGGGCTTGGGTTGCGGTGTACCCGGGGCTTTCTGAAGCGGTTGGCGTTGAAGTCACTCCCGACACCACAGTGGAGGAACTGCTGGCCATTGCTGCCAAGCACGAGGTCAAGGTGGACCCGCAGTGGGACGCGGAGAAGATCGTGGTTGAGCTCTTTGGCGAGATTGTGGAGCCCACACTGCTGAATCCGACTTTCGTTTACAACTACCCGCCGTCGGCTCAGCCGCTTGCGCGTCCCCATCGCGAAGACGGCCAGCTGATCGAGGCATGGGACCTGATTATCGGGGGCATGGAGCGCGGCACGGCTTTCTCTGAACTCATTGACCCCGTTATCCAGCGCGAACGGCTTACGGAGCAGTCACGCCGTTCTGCGGCTGGCGACGTTGAGGCCATGCAACTCGACGAAGACTTCCTTCGCGCCCTTGAATACGGTGCCCCGCCCATGGGTGGCATCGGGCTCGGCATCGATCGCCTTGTCATGTTGTTCACCGGTGCAGGTATCCGCGAAACCATTCTGTTCCCCTTACTTAAGCCCGAAGGACACTGATCATGGAATACATCGCAGTCCTGGCGCCATCGGTCGTTGTTGGTTTGATCTTCTGGTTTGCCATGAAGTCCATCTTCAATGCGGACAAATCCGAGCGGCAAGCAGAGGCCCGCGCCCAAGCAGAGGCCAATTTGCGCAATTCCGGCCCTGAGAGTGAAGGCCCGGCAGCTAAATAGGCTGCAAATTGGGTGTCCTTAGCAGGAAACCCAAATGTGCCTTTGACGTGTGTGCTTGGCGTGAACGATAATCAGGAATAGGAACCCTCAAATTTCTGATTATCCAACCCTCCAAAAGAGAGGCTACTCATGGCACAGAAAGTTAAAATCATCCTCGTCGATGACCTGGATGAAGGGTCAGCGGACGAAACTGTCCGTTTCGGGCTGGACGGCGTTAGCTACGAGATGGACTTGTCCACCGCTAACGCAGAATCTTTGCGCAAAGCACTGGAGCCCTACGTAGCCAAGGCCAGGAAGACCTCTTCGGGCCGTGCAACACGTGGCCGTGCGACTGCCACTCGAAACCAGGATTCGGCACAGATCCGTCAATGGGCTCGTGACAACGGTTACACCGTAAACAGTCGCGGACGTATTCAGGCTGAAATTCAGGAAGCGTACCAGAAGGCCAATTCCTGATTCACCCGCCTTCAATGCCCCGGCAGCTTCTGCCGGGGCATTAGGTTTTTAAGCCCGTAGTTTGTTGCCAAGCCTTCCCAGGGGTGCCTGGACCAGGTCTTGGAATATTCCGTGAATCCTTCCGGCGCCTGGAGTGGGGATTATCCGGCCCTTTTGGGACTGGTCAAAGTGTGTGGTCAAAACGACTGGCCAAGCCGAGCGGCTCGAGTCCTGCCGCTGCCCTGGACGGCTGACCACATCCTTCAGGAGGCGTGACCACGTCCTTCACGAGGCCGGCACGGGTATGCGACAGGCGTTCCGCGGGCGGGCATCCCGGCTGCGAGGGGGGTGCCAGGTTTATTCCGCCGGGCGTCATGTTTCCCCTGTGGCGAACACGCTCCAAAAGTCGGGCTCCGGCACGTAGCATCAAAGTACGTCGTAGCTAGGAGTGTGGCGAAATGTTTGAGAGATTTACGGACCGTGCCCGTCGCGTGGTTGTCCTTGCCCAAGAAGAGGCACGGATGCTCAATCACAATTACATTGGTACCGAGCACATCCTCTTGGGTCTGATCCACGAGGGTGAAGGCGTTGCCGCCAAGGCGCTTGAATCCCTGAGCATTTCGCTCGATGGCGTCCGCGAACAGGTGCAGGAGATCATCGGCCAGGGCCAGCAGGCTCCATCCGGGCACATCCCCTTCACCCCGCGCGCCAAGAAGGTGCTTGAGCTTTCGCTCCGCGAAGCACTGCAGCTCGGCCACAATTACATCGGAACCGAGCACATCCTGCTCGGTCTCATCCGCGAGGGCGAAGGCGTTGCTGCCCAGGTACTGGTCAAGCTTGGTGCGGACCTCAACAGGGTCCGTCAGCAGGTCATCCAGCTGCTTTCCGGCTACCAGGGCAAGGAAACCGCGGGTTCGGGTTCCAGCCAGGGCCAGCCGGAGGGAACCCCGGCAGGTTCGGTGGTACTGGACCAGTTCGGACGCAACCTCACCCAGGCTGCCCGCGAGAACAAGCTCGATCCCGTGATCGGCCGCGAGCAGGAGATGGAACGCGTCATGCAGGTCCTCTCCCGCCGTACCAAGAACAACCCAGTGCTCATCGGTGAGCCCGGCGTCGGTAAGACTGCCGTCGTCGAAGGCCTCGCCCAGGCAATTGTCCGCGGCGACGTCCCGGAAACCATCAAGGACAAGCAGCTGTATACGCTGGACCTTGGTTCACTGGTTGCCGGCTCGCGCTACCGTGGCGACTTCGAAGAGCGCCTGAAGAAGGTCCTCAAGGAGATCCGCACACGCGGCGACATCATCCTCTTCATTGACGAGATCCACACCCTCGTTGGTGCAGGTGCTGCTGAAGGTGCGATCGATGCTGCATCCATCCTGAAGCCGATGCTTGCCCGTGGTGAACTCCAGACCATTGGTGCCACCACGTTGGACGAGTACCGCAAGCACATTGAGAAGGACGCTGCCCTTGAGCGCCGCTTCCAGCCGATCCAGGTCAAGGAGCCTTCCGTCGCTCACGCGATCGAGATCCTGAAGGGCCTGCGGGACCGCTACGAGGCACACCACCGCGTAACGATTACCGACGGCGCCCTCGCCTCAGCCGCGCAGCTGGCCGAACGCTACATTTCGGACCGCTTCCTGCCGGACAAGGCGATCGACCTCATCGATGAAGCCGGTGCACGCCTGCGTATCCGCCGCATGACCGCTCCGCCGGAGCTCAAGGCCATGGACGAGCGCATTGCCGACGTCAAGATGGAGAAGGAATCCGCCATCGACGCCCAGGACTTTGAGGGTGCCGCTTCGCTGCGCGACAAAGAGCAGAAGCTCATTGCCGAACGCGCTGAGAAGGAACGCAACTGGAAGTCCGGCGGCATGGATGACATCTCCGAGGTTGATGAAGACCTGATAGCCGAGGTTCTTGCGAACTCCACCGGCATCCCCGTCTTCAAGCTCACCGAGGAAGAGTCCTCGCGGCTTCTCAAGATGGAAGACGAACTGCACAAGCGCGTCGTCGGCCAGGACGAGGCAATCAGGGCCCTGTCCCAGGCTATCCGCCGTACACGTGCAGGCCTGAAGGACCCCAAGCGTCCCGGTGGCTCGTTCATCTTCGCCGGGCCTACGGGTGTTGGCAAGACCGAGCTCGCCAAGGCCCTTGCCGAGTTCCTGTTCGGTGAAGAGGATGCCCTCATCACGCTGGACATGTCCGAGTACTCCGAGAAGCACACGGTTTCGCGTCTCTTCGGTGCACCTCCGGGCTATGTTGGCTACGAAGAAGGCGGCCAGCTCACCGAGAAGGTTCGTCGCCGTCCGTTCTCCGTGGTCCTGTTCGACGAAGTTGAGAAGGCCCACGCGGACCTCTTCAACTCGCTCCTGCAGATCCTGGAAGATGGCCGACTGACCGACTCCCAGGGCCGCGTGGTGGACTTCAAGAACACCGTGATCATCATGACCACCAACCTGGGTACCCGCGACATCTCCAAGAGCGTCGCTACCGGCTTCCAGTCCGGCACGGATACCCAGACTGGCTACAACCGGATGCGTGCCCGGGTCACGGAGGAGCTCAAGCAGCACTTCCGCCCCGAGTTCCTCAACCGTGTTGACGATGTTGTGGTGTTCCCGCAGCTCACCCAGGACGAGATCATCGAGATCGTGGACATGTTCGTTACCCGCCTGGAGCGTCGCCTCAAGGACAAGGACATGGGCATCGAGCTCACCACGGCAGCAAAGGTTCTTCTGGCCACTCGTGGCTACGATCCCGCAATGGGTGCCCGGCCTCTGCGCCGCACCATCCAGCGCGAGATCGAGGACCAGCTCTCCGAGAAGATCCTCTTCGGCGAATTGCACTCCGGTGACATCGTGGTGGTGGATGTGGACGGCGAAGGCGACGACGCCAAGTTCACGTTTGCAGGCAACGCCAAGCCGCGGATCCCGGAGATCGCTCCTACCGCGTAAAGCGCACGACTCAGCTAACGAGGCAACAAGCCCCGCCCATTCCCCAAGGAGTGGGCGGGGCTTCGGCGTTAAGAGACCTCCCACTGGCGGTGCCGGAGGCATTTGCGTAGCTTGCGTCAAAGCGACGAAGGAGCAGCAAGCGGTAAATGGCGCCGACACCGCCAGTATCCACACCAACGCCGGAATATCTGAAAGTACTGTTTCACTCTGAGTGAACCACCCTGTGATCGGCGACACAATACGTGTTGAATCGAAGCATGGATTCCACTGACACCCCAACCCCGGGCACGCCACCTGAAACTCCCTTCCACGACATCGACCACTACCTCTCCATTCCTCGAGTCAGTGGTCTCACGCTCAGCCCGGACGGCAAGCGCCTGGTCACTACCGTTTCAACCCTGAATGGCAAGGGCACCGAGTATGTCACCGCACTCTGGGAGATCGACCCCACCGGCCAAAGCCATGCCCGGCGGATCACCCGGAGTTCCAAAGGCGAGGCCGGTGCCGCCTTTGCCGCCAACGGTGATCTCTACTTCACGTCCTCCAGGCCCGACCCCGAGAGCGCAGATCCCGACGCCGATCCGGTGAACGCGCTGTGGCTGCTCCCTGCCGATGGGGGAGAGGCCCGGGTTGTGCACTCGCGCGCCGGCGGGATCAGTTCCGTCCTGGCGGCAAAGAGTGCGGATGCCGTCTTCGTCAACGCCGAGGTTCTGGCAGGTTCCAGCACTGAGGAGAACGACGAAGAACGCCGCAAGACCCGCAAAGATAACAAAGTGTCCGCCATCCTGCACAGTGGCTACCCGATCCGTTATTGGGACGCGGACCTGGGTCCTGCCGAACCGCGCTTGTTTGCAGTGGAGCCAGGTGAGGAGAAGGAGGCCGGCAAACCAACCACCGTTGACGCGCCAACGCCGCTTAAGCTGAGGAACCTGACGCCCGGCGTCGGAGGCTCGCTTCGGGAAGCCAAAACTGTGGTTAGTCCGGACGGCAAGACCATCTACACCAGCCTTACAAAAGCCCTCGCCAAGGCCGACAGCCGTGAGGTGCTTGCCGCCGTCGACGTCGCCACTGGGGCTGTGAAGGTACTTCTGGACCGCGAGGGAATGAGCTACTTCCCTGGGCCCGTCAGCCCGGACAACCGCACGTTGGTTGTGGAGAGCGAAAGTGACACCACGCCCACCCAGGCTCCGCAGATCAAGCTGCACCTGCTGGACGTATCGGGCAGCGAAACGACTGACCTGGAGCCGCTCGCACACCAATGGGACCGCTGGGCTACTGCCTTGGAGTGGCTCCCGCAAGGCAATGCCATTCTGGTGAAAGCGGACGACGACGGCGCGTCGCCGCTTTTCCGGATCGACGTTGCCGATGGAGCAGTAACACGGGTGACGAAAGACGCTGCGGCGTATTCCGACGTCGTGGTTTCGCCGGACGGGACCACAGCGTACGCACTGCGGAGCTCCTACGAGTTCCCCGCTGAAGCTGTGCGGATCGACCTCGCTTCCGGAGATGTGGTGAGGTTGCAGGCACCCGCGGAACGGCCAACGTACAAGGGCCACCTCGAACGCGTGGAAACGACGGCGGAGGACGGCTCGCGCGTGCCGGCTTACCTGGCGCTCCCGGAAGGTGCATCCGCGGACCGCCCGGCGCCCCTCCTGCTGTGGATCCACGGTGGACCGCTGGGCTCATGGAACGCCTGGACCTGGCGTTGGAACCCCTGGCTGCTGGTCGCAAAGGGCTATGCCGTACTGCTGCCCGACCCCGCCCTCTCCACAGGTTACGGCCAGGAGTTCATCCAGCGCGGCTGGGGTGAATGGGGCAAAAAGCCCTTCTCGGACCTCATGGCTATCACCGACGCCGTAGTCGAGCGGGCGGACATCGACGAGTCACGGACTGCGGCGATGGGAGGATCCTTCGGCGGCTACATGGCAAACTGGGTGGCAGGCCAGACTGACCGCTTCAAGGCGATCGTGACCCACGCCAGTTTGTGGGCCCTGGACCAGTTCGGCCCCACCACCGACGCAGCGCAGTACTGGCTGAAGGAAATGACGGTCGAGATGGCGATGGAGAACTCGCCCCACCTCAACGTACGCAACATCAAGACGCCCATGCTGGTGATCCACGGAGACAAGGATTATCGCGTACCGATCGGCGAGGGCCTGCGGCTTTGGTACGAACTACTGTCCTCATCGCAGCTGCCCGCGGACGACAACGGCCAGAGCCCGCACCGCTTCCTCTACTTCCCTGACGAGAATCACTGGGTACTACAGCCGCAGCACGCCAAGGTTTGGTACGGAGTCGTGGAGCACTTCCTGGCAAAGCAGGTGCTGGGCGAGGACGTGGCGCTGCCGGAGGAGTTGGGGATCTAGTCCGTTGCTGGGTCTGGCGTGAGTCCGGCGCTGGACCTGCGCCATTTGCCGCGTGCTCGCTCGTGCCTCGCTTAGACGCACGCTACGCAAATAGCCCAGGACCAGCGCCTCGCGGCGGCCCTCCGGTACTAAATGGTGACCATGGCGTCCGTCAGCGCCGCCCGGCTCAGCCCCGGCGTAGGTCATGCGCGGTCGGGCTCCTCTTTGTCTCGTTAGGATGGGGGAGTGAATTCGACCTTTAGCCTTCGTCCTGCCCGTACTAGTGATGTGGCGGCGATCAAGAGGCTGGTTGCCCCTCTCGCGGAGCAGCGGATTTTGATGGCCAAGGAAACTGTGGCGTACTACGAGAGCCTCCAGGAATTCCGGATTGCCGAGTCCCAAGACGGCGACGTCATCGGTTGCGGGGCCCTGCACGTTATGTGGGAGGACCTGGCCGAGATCCGCACCCTTGCCGCTGCGGACACGTGGCGGGGGCGGGGCGTGGGGCACGTGCTGGTGGAGGATCTCCTGGAAAAAGCCAAGGAGCTTGGCGTGAGCCGGGTTTTCTGCCTGACGTTTGAAGTGGAATTTTTCAAGCGTCACGGCTTCGAGGTCATGGAGGACCAGTCGGCCGTGGACCCGCAGGTGTACTCCGAGCTGCTGCGCTCGCATGACGAAGGCGTGGCGGAATTCCTGGATCTGGCCCGGGTAAAGCCGAATACCTTGGGCAATACGCGCATGATCAAGCACCTCTAAGAAGACCGGCAACAAGGGCTAACTGAGGCGGACTCCAACCCTGCCCGCATTATGCGTGATTTAAAACCCTTCTCTTATCTAAAGTTGATGGATAAACTGATCGAGGCTTGCTGGGGAGCTTCCGCCATTCGGTCAATCGAGAGAAGATCATGCAGTCCCACGCGTCGTTTTCTGGTAATTCAAGCGTTTCAGAACTCCAACTCAGCGTGCGCGGTCCCGTGTTCACGCCTGCCGACCCCGGTTTCGCAGCCGAGATATCGGCCTTCAACCTCTCTACTCAACACCAGCCGGATCTTGCCTTCGGCGCCCTCGACGCAGAGGACGTTTCGGCGGCTGTCAGATGGGCGGCGGAACGGGGAATGCCCGTAGCCGTCCAGTCCACGGGACATGGTGCAACAAACGCGATAGAAGGCGGGATGCTTATCAGTACCCGCCGCATGCTGGAACTCAGCATCGACCCCCTTGAGAAGACTGCCAGGGTGGGGGCCGGTGTTCGATGGAAGGCTGTGGTTGAGCTTGCTGCAACCTTCGGTTTGATGGGTCTCTGTGGTTCCACCAGTGACGTCGGCGTGGTGGGTTACACGCTGGGCGGGGGCCTGCCCATCCTGGGACGTAAGTACGGCTTCGCCTCGGATCATGTCATCGCTTTCGAGCTGGTCACAGCAGACGGCACCCAGCAAAGGGTCACCAGGGACGAGAACCCTGAGCTGTTCTTCCTCCTGCGAGGCGGCAAGGGCAATCTCGGCATTGTGACCGCCATGGAATTCCACCTTTTCCCAGCCGCCGATCTCTACGCAGGTGGCGTGTACTTCGACGGCGGACACGCCCCGGAAGTCCTGGCGGCGTTTAGGGAATGGGTGCCATCGCTACCCGCGGAGGCGTCGGCGTCGTTGGCGTTTTTGCGCCTTCCGCAGATGGAGATGATTCCGGAGCCGTTGCGGGGAAAGTTTGTGATCCACCTCCGCTACGCCTACCAAGGGGGCCTGGCTGCAGCATCGGACCTGCTGGAGCCCATGCGCCGAAGCGCCCCGTTCATGATGGACGCCACCGGCCCCTTGGAAGCAAGCCAATTCGACACGATCCACCAGGATCCGGACCAGCCAGTCCCCGTTCGCGAGCGTGGCTTCCTGCTTGACCGTTTGGACGAGGACGCAGCGGAGGCAATCCTCCGGCACTTCGGTCCGGGCGTTGAGAGCCCGGTGTTGCTGGCCGAACTCCGGCTGCTGGGCGGCGCCCTCGCCAAGAGCGCGGAGGGCGAGGACAGTGTGGGCGGCCGTGACGCGGCGTTCAGCTTCTACATGGTTGCCATTGCCGCGCCTCCTGTTGTTGAGATGCTGCCCGCAGTTTTCGATGCCGTCCATACAGACCTTCGTCCCGCTGCCAATCCCGGCACATTTGTGAACCTCCATGGGCACTTTGTGGATGCCGAGGACAGGGAGCGGCCCTGGGGCCCCAGTGCGCGTGAACGTCTTAAGAAGGCCAAGGCGGAGTTGGATCCGAAGAACATGTTCAGCTTCGGGCACGTAGTGGGACTTCCCACCACGGAACAGCCGGTTGTTATGAATCAGACCGTGCTGCTCGAAGACGTGGTCACTGCCGGCGGCGACGCCGTGCTGAACGGTTAAGGGTCGGACCATGCAAGATCGCGTCACGTTTCCGGACTTTTCAGCTTTCCAGATAGACATCCCCCACGGTTCCTGGCCGAACGAATCCTTCTGGCCGGGGACGGCCCACGCCAACCCGGACCTGTACTCCGCATTTTGGCTCGACTTCCATTCGCGGACTGAAGCGGCCTCCACTCCTGCACGCACCGCCGCGGAGCCTGGGCATCATCAGGATTAAGCGTCACAGCGGTAGGGACAGCTCTCCGGGGCTGTCCCTACTGCCTTTAACGGGCGCTCGCGGCTTCTGCATGCGAGGAGGCCTACCATGTGCCCGGGGCCCGGTAGTAGGGTCAGAGCACCAGCCACAGCACGCCCAGGAGCATCCAATGAAAAAGCTCATCAATGATCCCCGCGCAGTGGTGGACGAGTCCGTCGAAGGCTTCGGCATGGCCCATGCCGACATCGTGGACGTCCATCCCGACCCCAAATACGTCGTCCGGAAAGGTGCACCTGTTGCGGGCAAGGTTGCCCTGGTATCCGGCGGGGGTAGCGGCCACGAACCGCTGCACGCTGGTTTCGTAGGCCTCGGAATGCTCGACGCCGCTGTCCCCGGCGCCGTCTTCACCTCGCCCACGCCAGACCAGATCATACCGGCGACCGTCGCTGTCGACTCAGGTGCCGGCGTCGTGCATATCGTCAAGAACTACACAGGCGACGTCCTGAACTTTGAGACTGCGGCGGAGATGGCACAGGCCGAAGGCGTCCACGTACGTTCGGTGTTGGTCAACGACGACGTCGCCGTGGAGGACTCCTTGTACACGGCGGGCCGCCGTGGAGTGGGTGGGACGGTCCTCGTAGAGAAGATAGCGGGTGCTGCCGCCGAGCGTGGGGACGATCTTGAAGCCGTTGCCGCCATCGCGGAGCGGGTCGCTGCCAACGTTCGGACCATGGGGGTCGCCCTCTCCGGCTGCACAGTTCCGCACGCAGGTACGCCGAGCTTCGAGCTTGCCGAGGACGAAATCGAGATCGGCATCGGCATCCATGGCGAACCTGGACGGCACAGGATCGCCATGGAAAGCGCCGACGCGATCACCGACCGTCTATTGGAGCCCGTGCTTGAGGATCTCTCCCTCTCCTCCGGCGACAGGGTGCTGCTGTTCGTGAACGGCATGGGCGGCACGCCGCAGAGTGAGCTCTACATCGTCTATCGCCGGGCCGCCCAGGTACTCGCAGAGCGCGGCGCAACAGTGGAGCGCTCGCTGGTAGGGAATTACGTGACGTCCCTCGAAATGCAAGGTTGCTCGGTGTCCGTGCTACGCCTCGACGACGAATTGACGAGTTTGTGGGATGCCCCGGTTCATACGGCTGCCCTGCGTTGGGGAGCGTGAGCATGGGGCTGGGCGTTGAATGGGCACTGGACTGGCTGAAGCTCTCCGCGAAGGCCATGGCAGAACATCGAAGGGAACTGATCGAGCTGGACCGGCCAATTGGCGATTCGGACCACGGCGAGAACATGGACAGAGGATTCCAGGCGGTCCTGCAGAAGCTGGACGAGACGCCGCCGGAAACTGCGGGAGCTGCCCTTAAAGCGGCTGCGATGGCGCTGATGTCCAAGGTGGGCGGAGCTGCCGGGCCCCTTTACGGCACCGCATATCTTCGGGCGGCCACTTCCCTCGGTGATTCCACCGACATTGATGCAGAGGCGCTGGCTTCCGCGCTCGCCGCTGCCCGCGACGGCGTGGTGGCGCGCGGCAAAGCCGAGACCGGCGACAAGACCATGATCGACGCGTGGTCTCCGGCAGTTGAGGCAGCGCAGAACGCGGCGTCCGACGGCGGCGATGTGCTCGCCGTCCTGCAAGCTGCTGCCGAGGCGGCCGAAGTGGGGGCTGTGGCCACCGATCCGCTGGTGGCTCGGAAGGGCCGCGCGAGTTATCTCGGGGAGCGAAGCGCAGGGCATCGCGATCCAGGAGCGGCCTCCACGGCACTGCTCTTGCGCGCCGCGGCAGCAGCAGCGGCCGGCTCCGCAGGAAACACGGGAACCGACGCCGTATGACAGTTGGGATCGTGGTTGTCTCGCACAGCAGCAAGATCGCTGAAGGTGCAGTGGAACTCGCCGCACAGATGGCGCCCGACGTCGAACTCGTCGCCGCCGGGGGCACTGACGACGCACGGATTGGCACCAGCCTCGAGAAGGTGTTGGCCGCCGTCGAGCAGTCGCTGATTGATGCGGGAGGCGATGGCGTGGTGGTGCTGACGGATCTGGGCTCGGCAGTAATGACAGCTGAGTCTGCGATCGAATTCGCCAGTGATCCTGACGCCATACTGCTTGCCGATGCGCCTTTGGTTGAAGGGCTCGTGGCCGCGGCCGTTGCCGCCCAGGGCGGGGCTGGCGTCGAGGAGGTGCGTAAGGCTGCCGAAGCGGTTGGATTCCTGGCTTCGGCCCATACTCAGGCGCCAGTCGCTGCTGACGGGCCGGACGCTGCCGGCGATTTCGAGCTCATTAATCCCATGGGCATCCACGCGCGGCCTGCAGCCAAGATAGCCGGTGGACTCTCAGGCCTTGACGCTGAGGTGACAATCAACGACGTCGACGGGACGTCCATGATGGCGCTCATGACGCTCGCCGCCGGGCAGGGCGCAACCCTGCGCGTGGAGGCCCGTGGCAAGGACGCCGCAAGGGCCGTTCAATATGTCGGGCGGTTGGTGGGCGAGGGGTTCGGGGAGCTTTAAACAGGCGGCTTCGACAAGCAGCGCCACCCCAAATATTGCTAAGTACACTGATTAGTGATGTTGTAGAGGTACAGGTTCACTACAAGGAAGAGGTGCGACATGGGTGCTGACGACAAGATGGAGAACGCTGGCGAGAAGATCGCAGGCAAGGCTAAGGAAGCTGCCGGAAAGCTTACCGACAACGAGCGCCTTGAAGCCGAAGGCAAAGGCGAGCAGACAAAAGCCGACCTCAAGGGTGCTGGCGAAAAGGTAAAGGACGCTTTCAAGAACGACTAGGAATTCGGGCGGGGCCGTTGCGGTTGCAGCGGCCCCGCCTTCCTTTTGTGTTTGACAGGGCTTACCCCGCACGATCAGATGGAGGATTCTTTCGTGAATTTGCTGGTGAAATTGTTCGGCCTGGCAGTCAGCCTTGGAGCTGGCGTGCTGGCAAACAAGACGCTTGAAGGACTTTGGGAGAAAAAGACAGGAAAACCTGCCCCCAAGGACGGAACTGATCTGAACGATTCCTTGCCGGGAGTGCTCGTGTTCGCTGTGGTTTCTGCGGGTGTTGGCGCAGTGGTCCACGTTCTTACCCAAAGGGGCACTAAGAGTGCACTGGCCCGAATGAAGAAAACGGCAGACGAGGTTTAGCAAAAATGGCAATAGCCCGATACCCGAGTGTTGTTATTGATTGTCCGGATGCGCCCGCCCTTGCCGCCTTTTATGGCGAACTGCTGGGCTGGGACGTGAAGGGCGAAACCGATTGGTTCGAGATCCGCCCCGGCGATGGGAACAACTGCATTGCTTTCCAACAGGTCKAGTCGTATCACGCGCCTGAATGGCCGGGGCAAACAGTTCCTCAGCAAATGCACCTTGACCTGATGGTCGAGGACCTGGACAAGGGCGAGGAAGTGGCCCTTTCGCTGGGGGCACGCAAGGCTGAGCACCAGCCGGGGACCACCTTCAGGGTGTTCCTTGATCCGGCTGGCCACCCGTTCTGCCTGTGCCTTTCCTGATACGGCGCCTTTCTTAACCCTGATCTGCCGCCCACTCCTCAACGCGCCGGTTGCTTTCCTCTTCGGAGAGATCTTCCACGCGCGTCATGATGGACCAGCGGACGCCGAAGGGATCGCGGATGCTGGCGTATCGATCCCCTGAAACGAACGTGGTGAGTGGTTCACGGATGATGGCGCCCGCTTGTTCCGCTCGTTGGACAAGCGCGTCAGCGTCCGGGCAATAGAAGCCCAGGGAGTAGCAGTCGTCATCGCCGCCGGGCGCCGGGACCAGATGGTATTCCGGGTTGGGCTCGCCGAGCTGCAGGTGGCCGTTCCCGAGGTCGAGTTCGGCATGGACCACAACTCCGCCCATCTCGGTGGTGCCAACAACCCGTGCCCCGAAAACGTCCCGGTAGAACGCGATCGCATTTTTGGCATCGGGTATGGCGAGGAAGGGTGTCAGGCTGGTCAGGCCGTTGGGGACGCCGTGGGTGGTGTACTTGCCGTGGGCGGCCGTGGTTGACTCTGTGCTTGTACTATCTGTCATGTCCACGACGCTACGGGCAGGGCTGGCTGCGGCGCTTGGAAATTTGCGACAGACTTTGTGGGAGGTGGCACGTGGATAGTTCGTTCAAGGGCATTCTGTACCCGGCGCGGCTTCCCACGTTCAACCGTTTAGCGGCACCGGAGTCGGTCGCGCATCTTGTCCAATGGTTCTGGATTCCCGAATGGGACGTTGAGCCAGGCCGCACTTCCCGCCAGCACTTGATCGCCTACCCCGCGTCCAACCTCGTTGTGCAGTTGGATGACGTGGTCTTCGCGGGTCCCACAACCCGGGCCGCGTATCGCGACTTGAACGGCCGTGGCTGGGCAGTGGGAGCGCTGTTGCGCCCGGCGGCCGTCCCGGTGTTCACCGACGATCCGGGCAGCTTGCGCGATGCCGAGGTGGTGTTGCCTTTGGAGGACCTCCACGGTTCTGTCGCACGGGCCATGAATGCTGCTGCGCAGGCCATGCACGCGCCCGACGGCGGCTCCCGCCGTGAGCGGGCAGTGGACGCCTTTGCGTCGTGGCTGGATTCTTTGGACTACGTACCTTCCGAAGATGCCCTGCTGGCAAACCGGATGATGGACACTATTGCCTCCGATCCGGAGGTGGTCCGGATTGAGGACGTAGCGGCGCGCCTTGCTGTCTCGGGGCGGACGCTCCAGCGAATTGCGACGAAATACATAGGCCTCACCCCGTCAGTGCTGATCCGTCGCCGTCGCCTGCAGGACGCCGCCGAGAGGGCTCGTTTGGATCCCTCCTGTGATCTTGCGGACATCGCTGCCGAGCTAGGCTATGCAGATCACGCACACCTCACGAACGACTTCCAGAAGTACCTGGGGTTCACGCCGAGCACATACCGGCGTGCTGTTGGCAGTTAGCTGTCGGCCGATCCCGGCTCGCTTAAGTGCCGGTTGAACTGCGCTCCCGCGGCATCCGGCACGACGTTGCTGCCGAGCCCCATTATGCGGGATTTCAGGGAGCCGCCCAGCACATTTCCCTCGCCTTTCATCATTGCTTTGAAGCCCTGCTCGGCAACCTGCGCCGGATCGTCCTTCTCCGCCGTCCCTACCTTCGTGTCCATCAGCTTTGCCCGTTCAAAGAACGCCGTCTCCGTGGGGCCCGGGAGCAGGGTGGTGACAGTGACCCCTGCGTCCCGCAGTTCATTCCTCAGCGCTTGTCCAAAGGACTGCACGAACGCCTTTGATGCGCCGTAGACGGCCTGAAACGGTGCTGGCCCCCGGGCAATGACTGAGGAGGTGAACAGTATTCTTCCTTGACCGCGCCCCACCATGTCCGCCACCACCCATTTGGCGAGGGCGACTGTTGAGGTCACGCTCAGATCGATGATCCTGATTTCCTGGTCAAGGTCCGTCTCCGCAAAGGGCCCTCCTACGCCGATCCCCGCATTGAGGGCCACCGCGTCAAGTGGCCTTCCGAGGGCTGCAACTGCCGTGCGCAATTGCTCCACACCTTGCCTGTCGGCGAGATCGATTTGTTCCACTATTACGGCACCGCCGAGGTTTCCCAGGCGTTGGGCTGCTTCATGGATCCCGTCATTTTCCGCGACGATGATCGTGTCGAATCCATTGCTGAGGAACTGCCGCGCAAGCTCGTAGCCGATGCCGGTGGATGCACCTGTGACAAGGGCCAGCTGCCTCTCATTGGAGCTCATCGGTCATCTCGTTCCGGAGAAAGTCTATAACTGTCAGGCTACTTATTATTTTCGCATCCGGCGCCGACAGGGACAAAGCTGCTGACTACGCAGAAACGGGCACCGAAGGTTCCGTCGCCGCTTTGCTGGCTTCCGGCGTCGTGGGTTCCGGAGTGGTGGTTTCCAGCGTCGTGATTTCCCCGCGGAAGGCGGCCAGCATCGCCTCGCGATCAAATTGTCCCTCCCACTTTGACACCACAAACGTGGCAACGCAGTTGCCGAGCAGGTTGACCACGACGCGCATGGAATCCATCAACCTGTCGGCTCCGAGGAGCAGTGCCACGCCCGCCACGGGGAAGATTCCCAAAGCCCCGGCAGTAGCGGAAAGGGCCAGGAAGGCCGAGCCGGGAACACCCGCCATGCCCTTGGAGGTCAACATCAGAATTCCGAGGGCAGCCAGCTGTTGGCCCAAGTCGAGGTTGTGTCCGAATGCCTGGGCAAGGAACAGCAGCGAGATTGAAAGGTAGAGCGCGGCGCCGTCTAGGTTGAAAGAGTAGCCCGTAGGAACCACCAGCCCAGTGGTTGCGCGGGAACATCCAGCGTTGCTCAGCTTGGTCATGATTCGCGGCAGTACTGATTCCGTGGATGCCGTGCCCAGTGCCAGGAGGAACTCTTCGCGGGAGTACTTGATGAACTGCCACAGCGGGACGCGTGGGTAAACCCAGGCCACAATGAACAGCAAGCCGATAAAGACCAGTGCCGAGCCGTAGCATGCCGCCACCAGCAGGGCGTAGGTGCTCAACGAACTCAGCCCGTACTGGCCGATGATGAATGCCATTGCCCCGAAGGCGCCTACCGGGGCAACCCTCATCACCCAGGACATGATCTTGAAGAAGAGTTCCAGTGTGGTCTCCATGAGGTCGATGACGGGCTTGCACTTCTCCCGTCCCACCACCACGATGGCCGCCCCGAAGAAGACGGCGAAACAGAGGACCTGCAACAGCGTGTTGGATGCGAAGGCTCCAACCACGCTGGTGGGAATGATGCCCAGCAGGAACTGCCCTGCGTCCTTGGGCGGGGCCGTGGTGGTCTTGGCGTTGACGGCTTCCGCTGACAGGGAAGCGGGATCAATGTTCAACCCTGCTCCCGGCTGGACGATGTTGGCCACGAGCAGCCCGAATGCCAGCGCGAAAAGTGTGGCGGCGGTGAAGTAGATGAGGGCTTTGACTCCCACGCGGCCAACGGACTTCACGTCACCCACGGCCGAGATCCCAGTGACGATGACCAGAAATATCAGCGGCGCGATGATCATCTTGATGAGTTGAATAAAGCCGTCGCCAAGGGGGCGAAGCGCAGACCCGATACCGGGCCAGAAGTAGCCGATGGCGACCCCCAGCACCACGGCCACCAGGATCTGGAAGAACAGGGATTTATAGAGTGGCTTCTTGGCCGCTGGGCTCATGGCAACAGCGAGTGAGGGAGTCTTCAAGATGGCGCCTATCTGTGCGGGGCCATGAAGAGTCACGGCCGGGGTCACACATGACGCTATGAGGGGCGTGTTTCGGAAGTGCTAATTCCAATGCCAGATTGTGTTTAATATCGGAACTGAGTTTCCATGATGCGGAAACTCTAGTGAAGTTGAAGTGGCTGGCAGCCTTCCGCGAGCACCTCCGCTGGCTTTGGCGTCGGTTTATAGCGCGCATCAAGAAACAACCTGTAGGAAACGACGCCGGAACTCGCGGACCCGGGGGAGCAGCGGCATCGGTAAACGTGGGGCATCCAGGGGCTGGGCAGGAGCGCCCGAAGCCACGCGTCGCACTCGGCCAACGAAAGCGGGGCCTGTATTCCGCTGTCCTTGCGATGTGCAGCAATGGATACGGTGACACATGTTCCTTGTGGAGTTGGCCCAGCGGCGAACCATCCCCATTCCACGGTCTCCACGACGATCGTCACGTTGATGTTCTCGTCTTCGAATGATGAGGTGGGGCTCATTCGATAATGGCGTCGGCCGCTGTGGCGTGACCCGCGCTGTGAAGACCCGATTAGTGCCTCGCGAAGTTCGTTCAATTCGCTGCCATGTTTATTGCGGATCCCGGCGGTGAGGTCCACGGTTCCCGCAGTTGCGTTCGGCGCAGGGGCGTCGACGGCAGGACGGATGGATGCCGTAACCGAAAACGTGTCACGGATGGGCTGCTCGGACCGGTGCACAACACCCCCAGGATTCGACCATCAGGCAGGTCAGATGAGAATACCCGTCAAAAAATCAAATCGCTAGAGGAATCGTTCGGTTACCCCTGCCTCAGCCCCTTTCCGTCAAGCACCACATTGGCGGTGATGAAACGGCCGCACTGCTCACCAAACGGGTAGTCTGCCTTCGGCGTGAACGTCAGCGTCCGCACAGGCAATGCGGTTCCGGATGGAGAGATGCCGGATACGGTCGCATTAATCGGGCTCTCCGAGAGTGTGGGCAGTCCCAGGAAGCCCGTCATCGTGCCATCTGGCGAGGACGTCGCGGAGCACACGCCTTCCGGGGAGCAGCCTTGGTCCACGGCGATTGAGCCGGGATGCAAAACCACGTCCGCCTCGGTGCATGTCCCGTCCTGACACGCCTTCATCCGCAATGAAGCAACTGTGTCAACGTAGTCGGCAGCGACCGTGATCGATACGCCAGACGCCTGCGCGATCGCCGGGCAAGGTACCGGCTCAGCGAAGCAGCTGGGAAGAAGTGCCGAGGTACCCATCAGGGTGAAAGCCAGACCAATCTTGCCCATGCTTCAGAGTAGGACTGGAACCAGCAGGAGGCGCCGCAACGGAGGGAATCGGCACCCCATCGTTACGGCTCACCCTGGCCTGTTGCCGAACCGACACCGCGCGTGATCGCGGCTTAGGCCGGAAGCCGCAAACCGCCGTCGTGGATTTCCGCCAACCCATCACTGACCAGGCCGTCGAGGGCCCGTTCCAGTTGCTCGGGCGCTGAGTTGAGCCTGTGAAGTGCTGCCAGCGGAATCCCGACACCCGACGGCGCGAACCCGAGGTCCGCCGGCGCCTGTTCGAACATCTCGCGCGGAATCGGGATGGCAGCTTCGCGGAGGACGGCCATCACGGCTCCCCGGACTTGCCGGTCCGTGCCATGCCAGGATTGGCCCTTTGGCGTGTACGACGGCGGTGGCTCACCTGCCGCGAGCCAGGCGCAGCTTGAGCGCACGGGACACTCGGTGCACTTGGGACTCCGGGCCGTGCACACCACGGCACCCAGTTCCATGACGGAGGCGTTCCAGCGCACGGACAGCGGCCGTTCTTCGGGCAGCAGAGTGTCGGCCAAGCGCATCTCGGCCGCGGTGAGCGCCGGAGCGGGCAGGGCGTGCCCGGAGATGAGGCGCGCATGGACGCGACGGATGTTGGTGTCCACCACTGTTTCCCGGCGGCCAAAGGCAAAGGCGGCGACGGCGGCGGCCGTGTAATTGCCGACGCCCGGCAGGGTCAGGAGCCCGGGATAGGTATCCGGAACGTCTCCATTGTGCTCGTCGCGGATGGCGACGGCGGCTGCGTGTAGTCGCAGGGCCCTGCGGGGATAGCCGAGCCGGCCCCAGTGACGAACAGCCTCACCGGAGGGCTCATCGGCAAGGTGTGCGGGGGTTGGCCAGCGTTCCATCCAGTCCCGCCAAACGGGGAGAACGCGGACCACAGGGGTTTGTTGGAGCATGACTTCGCTGACCAGAATGCCCCAAGGGCTGCAATCAGGCTCGCGCCACGGAAGGTCCCTGGCGGTCTCGGCGAACCACTGGTCCAAGGACTGATGGAGTCCGGCGAGTTGGTCGGAACCGGGAAGTGCCATGCGTCAGATCTCCCGGACTGTTGAAGTTTAGGCTGGCGTCGGAGCGCCGGAATTCTGCCCTCTACTGTAGTGGAAACCAGGACGGCGACGCTTCTGCGGTGCACGTCACACAGGGCGGGTTTGGCGTCCGGCGGCGTGGTGGTGGCGTGCTGCGGAGTGGGCCCGCCTAGCCTAGAAACATGGCCAATCAGGGTAGGAACCAGTCTTCCGCGCGCACATCAGCGCCGGCGAAGGGTTCTGCCCGTAATTCAGGCGGTCCCGGCCGCCCTGGCTCCCCAGCGCAGAAGCGACGTCCGAGCGCCGCCGTTTACCGCCGTCGTCGGCAGTTTGTCTTCGGTGCGCTGCTGCTGGTCATCGCCCTCCTGGTGGCTGGAGCCATGGCAATCAGCGGTGCGCTTGCAAGTAAGTCCGGGCCGCAGGCGGTCAACATGGCGCAACCTTCGCAGGTGCCTACTCAAGGGAATGCGCCCACAGCAGGCACTGCCTCCCCGTCCGCAACGCCCACACCTGTATGCGATCTGAGCCTGGTAACAGTGGCTGCTGCTACGGACAAGCCAGCCTACGGGACTGAGGAAATGCCACTGCTCACCATGACCATTACCAACGGCGGGACGACACCGTGTGACGTCAACGTGGGCACATCGCAAATGGAGTACGTGGTGATGAGCGGCTCGGACCGGATCTTTTCCTCCAAGGATTGTCAGGCCGGAAGTGAAGACCTGGTCAAGACCATCCAGCCCGGCAAGAGCGAAACCGCCAATTTCCCCTGGCAACGCAACCGGACTCTTGAAGGCTGCGGCGCGATCAACGCAAAACCCGGCGCCGGGGGCGCCTACTACACGTTCGAGGCCCGCTTGGGGAACAAGTCCAGCACCAAGGCCGTCTTCCAGCTGAACTAACCTTCGGCGGACGGTGATTTGATAAGTGTCCGACGGCGGCACACGGCTTTAGAGGAACCTGTCCAGCAAGCTTGCTTCGGCCATGCGGCTCAAACCTTCACGGACCGTGCGTGCGCGCTGGTCGCCGATGCCATCCACAGTCATGAGGTCATCGATAGTGGCTGCCATGAGGTTCTGCAAACCGCCGAAGTAGTCCACCAGGCGATCGGCAACGGCCTTGGGAACGGACTTGAGGCCGGACAGGAGGCGGTAGCCGCGCGGCTGGACCACTGCGTCCAACTGTTCCACACCACCAGCGAAGCCGATGATGTGCGCGATGCGGCTGAGGTCGATCAATTCGGTGGGGCCGAGGTTGAGGAGCGCCTGGACGGCTTCATCGATGTCCTCCGGGGTGGCGTCCGGGTCCGAGTAGTCGCGGATGATGACGTCGCTGCCGGGGCCGCGGCCCATGGTCAGTTCCTCCACCTGCAGTGATAGCAAGCGGCCATCCTCGCCGAGCTCCAGGACGTATTGCGCAATCTCCTCGGAAATCCGCCTGACCATCTCCTGGCGCTGCAAGGTGACGGCCACATCCCTGACTGTGACCAACGCTTCGATCTCAAGGGCTGAAAGTGAGCTGGTGACCTGGTCCAGCCTGGCGCTGTAACGCTCCAGCGTTGCGAGCGCCTGATTGGCCCGGGCGAGGACCTTCTCCGAACCCTCCAGGACGTGGCGCAGGCCGTTCACGTATAGCGCGATGATCTGCATCGACTGGCTGACAGAGATGACGGGAACGCCCGTCTGGATGGCGACCCGCTCCGCGGTGCGGTGCCGGGTTCCCGACTCCTGCGTTTCAATGCTGGAATCCGGAACGAGCTGCACTGCGGCACGGACTATGTTGCTGGCGTCCTTGTCGCAGATGATGGCGCCGTCCATCTTGGCCAGTTCACGCAGGCGCGTGGGCGAGAAGTCGATTCCGATATCGAATCCGCCCGAACAGATGGAGTCGATGGTGCGGTCATAGCCCAGCACAATCAAGGCGCCGGTGCGTCCACGGAGGATGCGCTCCAAGCCGTCCCGCAAGGGAGTTCCGGGTGCGACTCTGGCCAGAGTCGCCTTGAGCGACTCTTCCGGGCTCCGGGCCATAGGGTTTCCCTTCGAAGGTGCAAGCCATGGCTCACAGACAAGCTGAATCCGACATCCGCGGGCGCTTCGAAAAATGCCCTGATGACGACTAGCACCATGATATGGCTTCCGGGCACCGTTAACCGCACCAGCAAGCCCCAAAGTGGGTCATTTCGTTATGTGCGGAGACGGCCGGAAGGTGCCTTTTCGGGCGTTCTTGGCAACGCCTGTTTGGGGCTTTTGCGTGGTTGACATGGGCCGATATAACAAATTGGTGTAGATATTCTAGTAATCCACCTGCCGCTTCAACTTATTACCCAGCCACAGCATCGCCAGGCTCACCAAAAGGAAGCCAGCGGAAATCGCCAGGGCAAAGACAACAACGCCACCCCAGCCGCCTGCCCGGGTGGGGTCGATGAACCAGTAGGGGTACCAGTTCACCAAGGCACCCCGGATCAGGCTGTAGACGAGGTAACCGATGGGATAAAGCAGCCAGTACCAAATGTGGCGGGTCGTCAGCGTTGCCCGTGGCGGCTGGAAGAGCCAATCCACCACCATGACCACAGGGATCAGGTAGTGGACCACAAAGTTGACCCACGGAAGAAGTGAGCCCAGGTCCTCGCCGGCAAGCAAAGCTCCGAATACCAGTCCAACCACGGCCATGGCGATGGTCGCCGTGCCGCGAGTGGCGTCGTCGATCTCGCTGGGTTGTTTGCGGATGAGGACCCTGTAGCCGCTGATGAGCAGCACCAGGGCCGCGAAGATGTTGGAAAGGTTGGTGAAGTAGCTGAAGAAGTTCCAGACGTCATAGCCCATGCCCAAATGAACCGTCAGCTGCGTTCCCACCGCCACCAAGGTCAAAAGGCCAAAGAAAAAGCGTCCCCCAATAAGCACAGTTCTTTTGGTCATGGCCCAATCCTTGCCGAAACGCAGCCCGGCGATGCCCCGACACCCCGCGAGGACGGCCTTTGTGCGCTACGTGATCAGCAGCTCCAACGCCTCGGCCAGATGCCCCACTTCCCGCACAGAGAAGCCCTCCGGGATAACGCCGGCACCCGCCGGGCTGGCAGGAACAATGGCGTGCGTGAAACCGAGGCGGTGTGCCTCCTGGATGCGTTGGTTGATTCCGGGCACAGGCCGGACCTCGCCTGCCAGCCCAACTTCACCGAAGGCAATGAGCCGTTGGGGGAGTGCCTTGCGGGATTTGGCTGACGCGACGGCCAACGCCACGGCGAGGTCGGTGGCCGGTTCCGTCAGCTTTACACCGCCAACAGTGGCCACGTAGGAGTCGTCCTTGTGCAGCATGCATCCGGCGCGCTGCTGAAGCACAGCGAGCAACATGGCAACTCTGGAGCTCTCCAGCCCGCTGGTAGCCCGCCGGGGTTGGGCATTGGCACTCTCGGCGAGCAGCGACTGGACCTCCGCGAGCAACGGGCGGCGGCCCTCCATGGTCACCGTGATGCAGGTGCCTGAGACAGGTTCACGGGTCCGCGAAACGAACAGCCCGCTGGGATCGGCCAACCCTTCGATGCCGGCCTCATTGAGATCAAAGCATCCGACGTCGTCGGTAGCCCCGTAGCGGTTTTTCACAGCCCGGAGCAGCCTTAGCCGAGAATGGCGCTCGCCTTCGAACTGGCACACGACGTCCACCAGGTGTTCCAGCAAGCGCGGTCCTGCAATCGTTCCTTCTTTGGTTACGTGGCCCACCAGCAACGTGGTCATGTTCCGCCGTTTGGCCGCGGAGATGATTGATGCAGCTACTTCCCGCACCTGGGAGACTCCACCCGCGCTGCCCTCGACGTCGGCACTGCTGAGCGTCTGCACAGAGTCCACGATCAGCAGCTTCGGCTCAAGCTTCTCCACCTGGCCCAGCGCCTGTCCAAGATCGGTCTCGGCGGACAGATACAACGTATGCGCGACAGCATCGATCCGCTCCGCGCGCAGCTTCACCTGGGCTGCGGATTCCTCGCCCGTGATGTACAGGACGTCCTGCCCGGTGCGGGCAAATTTCGCGGCAACGTCCAGCAGCAATGTGGACTTCCCGACGCCGGGTTCCCCCGCCAACAAGATGACGGCACCGGGGACGAGCCCCCCACCAAGGACGCGGTCCAGCTCGTCCACACCCGTGGGCAAGAACGCCGCCGTTGTCCCATCCACCTCAGCGATACGGCGGGCGGGCTCCAAAACGGTAGTGGCCGCCGTCGTACGCGCAACCGTGGCGCCGTACTCTTCAACGGTTCCCCACGCCTGGCACTCACCGCAGCGGCCCACCCACTTGATGGCCGTCCAGCCGCATTCGGCGCATTTGTAAGCGGGTGTCTTGGATGCGCGCGAGGTCTTGGAAGCCATGGGTTCAAGGGTAGTCGCGGGGACTGACAGTGTTAGCCGCCGAGGTGGCATTTAATGACAGTGTCAGGCCGTGGGATTGGCATTAAATGCCATCTCGGCGAGAGTCAAAGAGCCGGCAGCACGTCCCGGGCCTCGTCGGATTCCAGTCCGCTCGCCTCCAAAAGGTCCACCATGAGCGGCCGGAACAGCATCACCACGGTTTCGCCCTCAAGTTTCTGAACGTCCAGCATCTTGGGGTGCAGGCGCGAGGCGATGTCGGTCAGCTCGTTGCGGGCGTGCCGTATATGGACGCGGCGGGTTCCCTCGCTCTGCTCCGCCAAGCCAATGGTCAGTTCATCGATCGCGGCCGCAGTTTCCTGCAGGACCTCGGAGATGCTTTCAATTGCTTCGTCGGATAACGCGGCATGGTTGATGGCGCTTGTGAGCCTGCGGGCAAAAACGCGGCTGTTACGGAGTGCAAGGTCGATGTACTCCAGCGAATGCTCCAAACTGGCAAGCTCGTCGCGGTGCCTGCGATGGGCCGGAGCCAGAGTCGCGACCTCGCCCGAGGCCCGCAGCGTCTGCCGCATCCGATCCACCAATGGCTGGCAGTTACGGCCGCGAATAAGTGCGTGCCAGGCGATGGTGGAGTCGCTTTCGACCATGGCCTTGGCACACTCGCGCAGCACCTCGGCGAGTTCGTGAAGGATCTTCTGGACATCCTTCCGCGGCTCCCGGCGCGGATCCTTCGGCACCAAAATAGTCACCAGCAGGGCGAACACGCCACCCACAACTGCATCCAGGCTCCGCGTGAACGGCCCGCCGGCCGGCGCTGGCAGCAGCACCACCAGCAGCGACTGGAGCCCCAGTTGGGTGGTGAAAATGGTCCCGCTGTCCAGGAACCTTGCCAGGAGGATAGAGAAAAGAAGCACGACGGCGGCCTGCAGGATCCCAGCACCCAGCCAGTGGAGCAGGAGGTCACCCACGACGATGCCGAGGGTGCAGCCCAGACCAACCTCAATGACACGACGCAAGCGGGGATCACGGGAGAAGCCGAGCGCTATCAACGAAGAAGTGGCCGCGAACAATGGCCCTTGGTGGCCAAGGATGTATTCCGCGAAAGCATAGGCGCCCACGGCACACACGGTCATCTGAATGGCCGGCGTCAGGGAGTTCCGGCTACGGACCAAGCCCGTCCGGACTCTGGCACGCAGGAACCTCTTGCTTGCAGAAAATCCCTTCGCGGCAGCCATGTCCTCCAGTCTATTTGCCGAACCCCGGCATCCATGACGAGTAGGACGCCGGGCACGGTCCCACTCAAGGTGGCGCGCGCCACATAACCCAATGGTCCGCCGTCGTTCACTTTGCGTTCACCTTCCACGTCAGATCCCGTTACCTGCGCTCCATACCTTCAGTAAAGGAACAAAAGGTCCTCAGCTCGCGCACGCCGAAATCTCCGTCGGCCCGCATCGAAGAATCCCTGGAAGGGGCACATCCAAGTGAAGGCAACTCACTTCGGCCGCAACGCGGCAATCGCGGTCATCGCAGCCGGCGCACTCGCGCTCACTGCTTGCGGTTCAGACAACGCAACGAACACCCCGGCCAGCACTCAGTCGGCAGCCGGCATGAAGGTGACCGGCACCCTCACCGGCGTTGGCTCATCTGCGCAGGGCGCAGCAATGGACGCCTGGAAGTCTGGCTTCGCCGCCGCAAACCAGGGCGCAACCGTGCAGTACTCCCCGGACGGTTCCGGAGCAGGCCGCAAGGCCATCATCGACGGCTCGGCACAGTTCGCCGGCTCGGACGCCTACCTGAAGGACGAGGAGCTCGCGAGCTCCAAGGCCAAGTGCGGCCCCGAAGGCGCCATCAACATCCCGGTGTACACCTCCCCGATCGCCGTCGCCTTCAACGTCCCCGGCGTCATGGACCTGAAGCTCGACGCCGCTACGGTCGCCAAAATCTTCCGCGGCGAAATCGCCAACTGGAATGACCCCGCAATCGCGGCCCTGAACGCCGGCGTTACCCTGCCGGACCTCAAGGTCACCCCCGTGAACCGCTCTGACGATTCCGGAACCACCACCAACTTCACCGACTACCTCGCAGCTGCTGCACCCGAGGTCTGGACGGACAAGGCTGCAGGCATCTGGCCGGCAACCCTGAAGGGCGAGAACGCCAAGGGCACCTCCGGCGTCGTCAAGACCGTTACGGACACCCCGGGCGCCGTGACCTACGCCGATGACTCCGCTGTCTCCGGCAAGCTGGGCACCGCCTCCATCAAGGTCGGCGAGGAATTCGTCAAGATCTCCGCTGACGCCGCTTCCAAGGCTGTCGAAGCAGGCAAGCCCGTTGAAGGCCGCGCCACCAATGACGTCGCCATCAAGCTGGACCGCAAGACCACTGTCTCCGGCGCCTACCCGGTGGTGCTCGTTTCGTACCACGTCGTTTGCACCACGTACGAGACCAAGGCAGTTGCTGACCTGGTCAAGGCCTTCGAAAGCTACGTAGTTTCCGACGAAGGTCAGAAGACGGCCGCTGACGCTGCCAAGTCCGCACCGCTTTCCAAGTCGCTGCAGGACAAGGCCAAGGCCGCCATCGAAACCATCAAGGCCAAGGCCTAAGTTTCCGGCGGGTTTGACCGAACCCGGCTAAACACTGAAGTTCCCTGTCCCGCGCGGAGTGGCTGAAGCCGTTCGCGCGGGATTGGGAACTTAGCCATGTAAGACCAGTTCACTCCAGACTGAAGGATCGTGAAGTGACCACCAACTCCCTGACAACCTCCCAAGGCGCAGGACGCGCCGGGGACAAGGTTTTCTCCGGGGCCGCCATGGCCGCAGGGTGCCTGATTCTCGCGGTTCTCTTCGGAGTCGCCCTGTTCCTTGTGGTGCAGGCAATTCCTGCGCTTGTCGCACCGCCCGCTGACATCCAGGGCGGCAACGGCTTCTTCGCCTACATCGGCCCGATCGTGGTGGGTACGCTCATCGCCGCCGTGATCGCGCTCGTCATCGCAACCCCCGTGGCAATCGGGGTAGCCCTGTTCATCTCGCACTACGCCCCGCGCCGGTTGGCTTCGGGGCTTGGCTACGTTGTGGACCTGCTGGCCGCCATCCCCTCCGTTGTCTACGGTGCCTGGGGCGCGGCGTTCCTGGCCAAGGAAATCTCCCCCGCCTACGACTGGCTCGCCAACAACCTCGGCTGGATCCCGATCTTCCWGGGACCGGCATCCGCCACAGGCAAGACCATTCTGACCGCCGGCATCGTCCTGTCCGTCATGGTCCTGCCCATCATCACCTCCCTGTCCCGCGAAATCTTCCTGCAGACCCCCAAGCTGCACGAGGAAGCAGCGCTCGCATTGGGAGCTACCCGCTGGGAAATGATCCGCATGGCCGTACTTCCCTTTGGTCGTCCGGGCATCGTGAGCGCAATCATGCTTGGCCTGGGCCGTGCCCTCGGCGAGACCATGGCGGTTGCACTGGTGCTGTCCTCTGGAGTCTTGACTGCGAGCCTTATCCAGTCCGGCAACCAGACCATCGCCGCCGAAATCGCGCTGAACTTCCCCGAAGCCAGCGGGCTCAAGGTCAATACGTTGATCGCCGCAGGCCTGGTGCTGTTCGTCATCACCCTTGGCGTGAACATGATTGCCCGCTGGATCATCACCAAGCACAAAGAATTCTCGGGAGCCAACTAAATGACCGCCACCGTAGTCCGTAAGCGCTCGGCGCTCACCAAGGGCCAACTGCCCAAGTTCGCTCCTTACATCGTCCTGGCCGTCGCCCTGATCGTGGGCGCAGCCATTCTGGCCCTCATCGGTTTCAACGCCTTCGGCTGGGGCCTGGTCTCCGCGATCCTGTTCACCATTGGCCTGGTCACCTGGAGCGCCGCCGTTGAAGGTGCCCGCAAGGCCAAGGACAAGCTGGCAACGTGCTTGATTGTCGGGGCCTTCCTGATTGCCCTCCTGCCACTGATTTCCGTCATCTGGACCGTGCTGGTGAACGGCATTCCCGGCCTGGTAACCCCCGGATTCCTTGGCACGTCCATGAACGGCGTCACCGGTGCCTTCGACAACAAGGCAGCGGAGGAAGGCGGCAAGGTTCTCGGCGGCATTTACCACGCGCTGTTGGGCACTCTCCAGATCACGCTCCTGGCCACAGTCATCTCTGTGCCAGTGGGTCTGCTCACCGCAATCTACTTGGTGGAATACGGCAACGACCGTCCCTTGGCCCGTGCCATCACGTTCTTCGTGGATGTCATGACTGGCATTCCCTCCATCGTGGCCGGCCTCTTCGCGGCAGCGTTCTTCTTCGCGGTTGTTGGCCCGGGCACCAAGACTGGTGCGGTAGCCGCCGTCGCGCTTTCCGTTCTGATGATCCCTGTAGTGGTCCGCTCCAGCGAGGAAATGCTGAAGATCGTCCCGAACGAACTCCGCGAGGCGTCGTACGCGCTAGGAGTGCGTAAATGGCGCACCATCACCAAAGTGGTCATCCCGACGGCGATCTCCGGCATCGCGTCCGGCGTCACCTTGGCGATCGCCCGGGTTATCGGCGAGACCGCTCCAATTCTGGTCACCGCAGGCTTCGCGACCACCATCAACAACAACGTGTTTGGCGGTTGGATGGCCTCRCTGCCCACGTTCATCTACACCCAGATCCTGAACCCAACGTCGCCGTCCAACCCCGGTCCCTCAGACCAGCGGGCATGGGGCGCCGCGTTGGTGCTGATCATCCTGGTGATGCTCCTGAACCTCGGAGCCCGCCTCATTGCCCGCCTGTTCGCACCGAAGACGGGTCGGTAGCCTCTTCTTAGGCGCCGCTTCAAACTTCCAGAAACCCCCAAGGAATAAGGAACACCATGTCCAAGCGCATCGACGTCAAAGACTTGAATGTCTACTACGGCAGCTTCCTGGCTGTTGAGGACGTCAACATCAACATTGAAGCTAAGTCCGTCACGGCCTTCATTGGCCCGTCGGGCTGTGGCAAGTCCACCTTCCTCCGCACACTGAACCGCATGCACGAGGTCCTTCCCGGCGCACGGGTCGAGGGCGAGGTCCTGCTGGACGGCGACAACCTGTACGACCCCGGCGTTGACCCCGTTACCGTTCGAACTCAGGTTGGCATGGTCTTCCAGCGCCCCAACCCGTTCCCCACGATGTCAATCCGGGACAACGTACTGGCTGGCGTGAAGCTGAACAACAAGAAGATCTCCAAGGGTGAAGCCGATGCCCTCGTGGAGAAGTCCTTGGTTGGTGCCAACCTCTGGAACGAGGTCAAGGACCGCCTGGACAAGCCCGGTTCCGGCCTTTCCGGCGGCCAGCAGCAGCGCCTCTGCATCGCACGCGCAATTGCGGTTGAACCCCAGGTGATCCTCATGGATGAGCCCTGCTCCGCCTTGGACCCCATCTCCACGCTGGCCGTCGAGGACCTCATCAATGAGCTCAAGGACCAGTACACCGTGGTGATCGTGACCCACAACATGCAGCAGGCCGCCCGTGTGTCGGACAAGACCGCGTTCTTCAACATCGCCGGCACCGGCAAGCCTGGCAAGCTCATCGAGTTCGCGGACACCACCAGCATCTTCAACAACCCCGCCCAGAAGGCCACGGAAGACTACGTCTCCGGCCGCTTCGGATAAGGGGTCTTGCAGGCTCCGGCTTTCTTGGGGGAGCCGGCAATGAACGACGGCGGCCGTCGCCTTGGGGGTACGGCCGCCGTCGCTTTTTTGTACCCAAGTAGGTCGCTGGGATTGAGCCCGCCCCGGGAAGGTGAGCCCCGGCGTCGGGCGTTAAGTTTTGGCCAGGGGCGAGAACGCCAACTCAAGGACGAAAGCCATGGCGGCTGTGACGAGCGGCGTGGCCACCCAGAACAGGAGAATCCTGCGCACAAGCCGCCTGTTGGTGGTGGCGAAGCGTTGGTGGGTGCCCGCACCCAGCACGGACGCGGTCAGCGTGTGCGTTGTGGACAGCGGCAGCTGCAGGCCGATGGCGCCAATGAAGAGCATCACGGACGTCACCGTTTGCGCCACGAACCCTCGAAGAGGGTCTACGCGGATCAACTTGTGGCCAAGAGTGTGTGAGATCCTCCAGCCACCAAACATGGTGCCCGCTGTCAGCATGATCGCCGTCAGAAGGAGGATCCAGAGCGGCAACTCGCCCCCACTGGACAATCCCGCCGCCACCAGCGCCAGCAGGAGAACGGCCGCGGTGCGCTGCCCATCCTGGAGTCCATGGCCAAACGCCACAGCAGCAGCAGAGACAGCTTGCGCCCGGCGGAAACGCCTGTTGATGACATTCGGCTGCGCATAGCGCGCTGCCCAAGTCACTGGCCACACGAGCAGATATGCCGCCACGAAAGCGATCAAAGGGGAGAGAACCAAAGGCAAAGCGACTTGAGTCAGGAGGACGTTGTCCACGCCGTTGATGGAGTTCCCGCCCACCAGCCCGCTCGCAGCCCCCGCGCCTATCAGCCCGCCCACAAGTGAGTGGGTGGAGGACAAAGGGATGCCCCGCCACCACGCGTACACGCCCCAGATGATGGAGGCGGCGAGGGCAGACGTCAGCATCGACAGCCCGCCAATGCCGTTGGGCAGGGAGATCCAGGACTGGGTAAATGCGAGCACAAAGCTGCCGCTGAGCATAGCGCCGATGAAGTTGAAAACAGCTGCCAGAAGTACTGCCACGGACGGCGTGAGGGCGCGTGTCCTCGTGGATAGCGCTACGGCATTCGAGACGTCACGGAAGCCGTTGAGGAACGCGAACCCTGAAGCCAAACCCACCACGAGGATCAGGAATGCAACGATCACGTCATGATTCCTTGACGATGATGCTGCCTACCTGCGTGGCGATCTTCCGCATATCCTTGGTGACTTCCACCAACTGGTTGGCGATGTCCCTGTGCCGCGCATACTGCGTGGATTTCATATCCTTCAGCATCTCGGCCACCCAGGTGCGGTGAGTTCGCTCGGCACGTTTCGCCAGCCTGAGGATCTCAATCCAGTAGTCCTCAAGTTCGTCCAGGTCCTCGAGCTTGCGCATGGCGTCAACTGTCAGCTCGGCTTGGCGGCTGATGATCTCCAGTTGGTCGGCCGCACGCTTGGGCAGCCGCTCCAGTTTGTAGAGGGCAACCAACTCGCCTGCGGCGTCGAGCTTCTCCATGGCCTCGTTGAGGTGGCGGGACAGGGCGTACATGTCCTCGCGGGGGAGCGGGTTCACGAAGCTGGTGCGCATGTGCGTCAGGAGCGCAAAGTGCAGGTCCAGGGATTTCGACTCGTGTTCGTGAAGTTCCTCAGTCAGGCGTTCGTGCTGACTGGCCTGCGCACCAAGGATCTCGGACAGCGTTCCGGTGGCGGCCACAATGACGCCGGCCATCTGCGCGAGCAGTACGAGCCCGGCAGGTTCCTGGGGGAAAAGGCGCAGCTTCATTTCGCTTCCGGGCTGGGGACGGATGGGCTGCGGGTAGCTTGACTTGACGCTTCCCGCTTCGGCCCCAACTTTACCGGTACGACGACGGCCATCGCTAAGTCTGAGGGGTGTGGTCGCGGCTACCTTCAGGCGTGGCTAGTCCGGATCTCGGTCCGGGCATAAAAATGGTGCCGAACCGGATACGCCTCTCGGCGGTAGGCCGCTCGAAGCGGCTATAAGTTGAAGCCCGGGGGTTTCGCGGTTCGGCACCAGTTTCAGTGTTCTACGTCGGTGGGGCTAAGTCAACATTGACAGGCTGGGCCCGACGTGGGTAAATTCGGGGGTTTTTGGCCCTTAATCCAGCTCTCCCAATCGCCATGCGTTGGCGGCGTGTTCGAGGTCCTCGGCAGTCTTTACCAGCTGGTGCGAGTTGCGTGTGAGCTTGCTTGCATGGCTTTCGTTGCTGTGCTCCGCCCCGTCCGCCAGGGTCGCCTGGCCGAGCGCCACAACGCGGCAGAATGCAGCAGAACGTTCCAGTGCGACGTCGAAATCGCCGTCGAACGCGCCGGACAAAATGGCGTCCGCCATAGTCTTCATTTCATCTGCTCCGGGTGGTTCCGCAGCCCCGGCAACCACATTGGATACCTGCGCAGTGTCGCGGCCTGCCCTGAAGTACACCGAGATGCGCTCGGGGTTCTGGATGGTGGCGGCGCGGAGGGCGTAGAGCCGCCATAGTGCGCCTGGCAGGGAACGGGCGGGGCTCTCGGCCCACATCTCGGCGATGGCTTCGAGACCTTGCTCATCGGCCAGCTTTACCAAGCGGCGCGTGACCTTGGGGTCGTCGCTGTCACGGCCACGTTTTACGAGCGCCTGCGCCGCCAAGTGGGCAGCCTCGGAGACGCGGGCGGGATCTGCCCCGCCGGCGAACGGTTCGAAATCGATGGGCGCGAAGGGCTTGGGCTTGTGGTGCCTGTTCGCTCCGCCGTACGCACGTGGTCCTGGCTGTTCGCTCATGAGTTCACCGTACTCCTGTGCCCTGATGGGGTCGAGTAACGGTTTCTTGGGGGGTGTTCTCTTGCTGGGCGGGTGCCTTCCCCACCTACTTTGCCGCCGCGAGTGGGCCGACACGCCGCTGCCGCCGCGCGCCGTCGTCGGCTGTTCGCTCAAAATGGGTCACGACGCCGCGTGGCAGGGCCCGTTCCTCGACAGGCTTGACGTTGAGGTACAGTATTCATGGCTGTTTCAACAGCTGGAGGGGCCTTTAGCTCAGTTGGTAGAGCATCGGACTTTTAATCCGTGGGTCGTGGGTTCGATCCCCACAGGGCCCACCCTTTCTGCAGGCCGGAGACGTTGAGTCTCCGGCCTGTTTTTGTTGCTTGGTACGGTCCGCGCTGCCCGGACCCCCGCCAACGGACAAATCACCGCCGCGCGCAGGGGTGAATTGTCCGTTGAACGAGGTTCCCCGGAAAAAACTTCTTGACTCGCACCCCTTTGGCACGCCAGCATGGTTTCTATAACGTTGTAAATTGACTCGTAAACCAGCAAGCAGACAAGGACGCCCCCTTGGGAACTCAGAACCCGGAAACCCCCACCGCCAAAATCACCATTGATCCCGCATTTATCGTGGGTCCCGTCAGGCGGAAGACCTTCGGGGCCTTCGTCGAACACCTGGGCCGATGCGTCTACACGGGCATCTTCGAGCCCGAACACCCGAAGGCGGACGAGGACGGCTTCCGTACCGATGTCCTGGAACTGACGAAGGAGTTGGGCGTCTCCACGGTCCGCTATCCAGGCGGTAACTTCGTCTCCGGCTACCGGTGGGAGGACGGAGTTGGCCCAGTGGATCAGCGCCCAACGAGGCTTGACCTTGCCTGGCACTCAAGCGACCCCAACCTGGTGGGCGTGGACGAGTTTGCCAAGTGGTCCGAGAAAGCCGGTGTTGAGCCCATGATGGCGGTCAACCTGGGCACCCGCGGGACGCAGGAAGCGCTGGACATCCTGGAATACTGCAGCATCAAGGGCGGCACGGCCCTGTCCGAACAGCGCAAGGCGAATGGCGCCGTCGAGCCCCACAATATCACTATGTGGTGCCTCGGGAACGAGATGGATGGCTTCTGGCAGATCGGCCACAAGAAGGCCGGCGAGTATGCCCGCCTCGCCGCCGAAACCGCCCGCGCCATGCGCATGGTCAACCCGGACCTGGAGCTGGTGGCCTGTGGAAGTTCGAGTCCCACTATGCCCACGTTCGGGGAATGGGAGCGCATTGTCCTCACCGAGACATACGAGCTTGTAGACCTGATTTCCGCGCACCAGTACTTCGAGGACTTCGGGGACCTGCAGGAGCACTTGTCTGCCGGGCACCGGATGGAGGCGTTCATCAAGGACCTCGTCTCCCACATCGATCACGTGAAGTCTGCAACCAAGTCGGCAAAGCAGGTCAACATTTCCTTCGATGAATGGAATGTGTGGCACGGTTCCCGCGACGAGTCCAAGGCTCCCACGGGCGACGATTGGCCTGTTGCGCCGGTTCTGCTCGAGGATCGCTACACGGTGGCGGACGCCGTGGTGGTGGGTGACCTGCTCATCGCGCTGCTTCGCAACACGGATCGCGTCCACTCCGCGAGCCTCGCGCAGCTGGTCAACGTCATTGCGCCGATCATGACCGAGCCGGGCGGCCGCTCTTGGAAGCAGACCACGTTCCACCCGTTCGCGCTCACCTCCCAGCATGCCTCGGGTACGGTGCTGAATCTTGCTGTCGAGTCGCCGAAGCTGGACAGCGAAAAGACGGCCGGTTTCAGCTCGCTCTCAGCCGTGGCTACCTATGACGCAGAAGCCAAGGAGGTTGTGGTTTTCGCCGTGAACCGTTCGGCGACGGACGCACTCACGCTCGACGCCGCCGTCGGGGGTTTGGGGGCCGCCAGCGTCATCGAGGCCGTCACTTACACGAACAAGGATCCGTACTGGCAGGCGACCGCGGATGATTCGACGTCCGTCCTGCCTTCAGAGAACGTCAGTGTAACGCTCGACGGCGGCCGGCTCACCGCCGCGCTTCCGGCCGTGAGCTGGAGCATGATCCGGTTGTCGCTGGAATCCTAGGCGATCGCCTGCGAGCCGTCCTGGAAGATCGGATACAACGAAATCGGTGTAACCGTCGCTTCTGACGGAGCGCCCTGGGCCGGCTCCGGCGCCTGCGTTACGGGCGTCGGAGCCGGTTCCTCGGCAGCGACGATTTCCATGGATTCCATGTCCAGCAGTCGTCGGCTCCCGGTTTCTGCATCCTGGAGCCAGAACAGATCGGTACCTGCGACTGTCTTGAGCACCGTGCCCCGGTGGTAAAGGCGGCCGTTGTGCCAGGCCTCTATGTATTCGCCAGGGCTGAGAGGGTGCGGCTCCTCCTTGCTGCCCGGCAAGGTGCCAAAGGCCTGAGCCAAGCTTGCCTGCGTCTTCAACGCCTGGAAAAGATCCCTGTTTGTAGTGCTCATGTTTGCTCCCCCTCAGCCAGGTTGCTGTCGTTTTGGGCCGATCGGCCTCGTAACTACAGCCTTCCGCATTCATGTTGCCGGGGCGTTGCAGATGGATGAGCGCTGTGTGACGGCTAGGAGGGATCGGCTTCGTCGCCGGGAATGTTAGGCCCGGAACCAGGCTCGGAGTCAGCGGAACCCCGCTCGGCGTCACCAGAACCAGGCTCCGAACCGTTCGAATCCGAGGAAGGAAGCTCATCAGCATATGGTGCGTGGGGACCTGCCTGGCTATTCAGGAGCTCGTTCGCTGCCATGGCAAGGAGGTCCCTTTCCAGTTCCGGAACGGAGAGCATTCCCTGCAAGTACGCCTCCACTTCATACTCACCCACGGACCCGCCGATGCTGAAGTACTGCAGCCACAGAGTGCCCGTGTTGATCCGCGCCGCGGAGAGGGCTTCCAGGAGCCTTCGGCGTTGCTCGGGTTCTTTACGTTCGAAGCCCATATCCTGCGGCCTTAGTTGTGGTCTGCCGGGATCCCGGCTACAAGCTCGGCGCTGACTTCCTGCAAGGTCCTGCTCTTGTCGCGGGCGTCCCCTATCAATTGCTGCAGGGCCCGTGCGTGAGTGATCTTGTGGCGTTCCATCAATATCCCGCAAGCCCGGTTGACCAGATCGCGGCTGTGCAGGGCTGCCTGCAGTCCTTCACTGATGCGCTTGGGTGTCTCGGTGCTTTGAATGTGAGAGAGAAGGGTGGCGGCAGGAGAGGAAAAGAGTCCCATGAGGGTGGCCGTATTGCTGTCATAGACAAAGGGCTGGGAAGCATAGACCTTCATTGCGCCAATGCTGTGCCCATTCGCGATCAAGGGTGCGCTGACCACCGATTTGATGGGCAGGGAGTCGACGGCTGTCCGCCATTCCGGCCACCTCGGGTCTGTGCTCAGGTCTTCGATCAGCACAAGTTCTTCCGAAGCCCACGCCGTCAGGCAGGGCCCTTGGCCCAACTCATATTGCAGGAAGTCTGCCTGCTCCACGATGCTGTCCGTGAAACCGGTGCTGGTCCTCCGTGCCTGCGAATCGAGGATGGAGACCCCTGCACCAAGGGTGCCGGGTACGGATTCCTTGATGGCCTGGGAGAGACTTTGAACGGCTTGGTCAACCTTTTCTTCGGTCAAAAGGAGGCCCAAAATCCGGCCGATGGCGCCCGAGAGTTCGTCCAGAGGAAGCTGCTTCTTGGTCATGATCTTCTTCCCGGCCGTTCAGGTCGGCTGGCCGACTGAAACAATCTTTGAAATCGCTGGACTCCCGTGTTCTCAATCCAGCCTAATGGGTTTTGGACGAGAAAAACCGCATCTAGACAGGTTGCTTGCTATTCCTCAAAAGCTGCGGAGATCTTTCGGTCGCCAGCAACGTGGGCGATGATCCCCTGCGCCACTACGCGGAGCTTGATGTTGCGGTGGCTGGACGCGCTGACGAGGATTTGGAAGGCCGCGTCCCTGCTGCAGCGGTTCTGCGCCATGATGATTCCGACGGCGGTGTCGATCGTCGTGCGGGATTCCAGAGCCGCGGTGAGGTTCTCGCGGGCGTCCCGCAACTGGGCGATCTCAACGCCAGATGCAACGCCTTGGCGCCAGTGGCCGTGACACGCTCTGCCGACAAAATGTCCTCGTGGGAAAAACCGTGAGTGCGCGTGGAGTAGAGATTCACTACAGCCTCCGCGGTGCTGTTCAATTCCATGGGAAACGCAAGAATGGAACCCACATTGGTGGCCGCAGCAGCCTGCATGTACTCGGGCCAACGATCTTCGTCGTGGACGTCCGGGACATGGGTGATGGTGCGTGTGCGAAGGGCCGAAAGGCAAGGGCCATCGCCGAAGGTGTTCTGGATTTCGTCCAGCTTCCGGGCAAGGGTATCGCTATCGGCCACGGCCACCGGCTTCTTCTGCCGGATGACTGTGACTCCGCAGGCAATCGTGTTTCCGTTCCTGGTGAGCTTCTTCGCGATCAGTGAGGCGAGGTCCTGGAGGAATTCACGGATATCGGCATTCTCCACCAAGAGGTCCTGCAGATGTTCAACGAAGTCCGTCAGGTCCACGTGATCTTCAACGGGGCCGGCGAAAGGGAGAGGGCTGTTGATGTACCGTGAAGGCTGGGTTTCAGTCATTGTCTTTCCTTACTATTCCTCGGCCTTGCTGCCCTCCCGGTTCCGTCCAACCGTCTGAGGTGAGTTCCCTGAATGCAGTATCCACGAGTTCCATCTGGCCTGGGGCAAGAACCAGAAGCCCATTCAGGTAGGCGTCCAGCACCAACTCATCGGCGTCCCCTCCAATCCCGAAATAGTAGGTCCATAGACTGTTCAGGCTTACGTTTCCGGTTCGGAATCTGTCGGTGGCTTGCTGGCGCTGGTCAAGTTTTCCATGGCGTTCCGGTGTCCCCCAAGGTTCGGCATTCATAGAGCCTACCTACCCTCCTTATCTTCGTGGACTGCCCGCTTCAGAATGTCTTCTGCAATTTCATGGAGCCGCTTATCACTGTTGCGGGATGCCAACTGTATGAGCCTGATGGCGGAGTCCCGGCTGCAACGGTTCTGCACCATGATCAGGGAAATAGCGGCATCCACTATCGCCCGCGACTCCAAGGCGGAACGCAAGTGCACAGGGTATGGATCCGGGGTGTGCAGGCGCAGTGCCAGCCGCAGAATCCTCGATAAGGACTCTGCGTGCTTCTCTATGGATGCCACGGTCTCTGGATCGAAGGTACCTGCTTGGGTGGAATAGCAGTTCAGCGCTGCCCGGGAGTCGTCGTCTGTTGTGATTGGTACCGCCAGCATGGTGGTGATACCTTCCTGCGAAACAGCGTCGGCGTAATGTTGCCAGCGGACGTCGGCCTGAAGGTCCTGAACCAAAACGGTATGTTGCTGGCGCAGTGCGGTAAGGCATGGACCGTCGTCGAACTCGTACTGCTTTTCATCCAGGCGTTTGGCTGCCTCCGTGCTGCTCGCCACCGTGGACGGGCCTCCGTCCCGCTCGACGGTAATGGCACAGAGCATCGGGACATCCCCGCCTAACAAGGAAGCCGAGATGGTGGTCAAGCCCAGAAGGAATTCCGTAAAGCCGGGACTCTCCAACAGCAGGTCCTGCAACTGTTCCGCTGAGGGTACTGCATCGTTCTGGGCCATTCGGCCTCATTCCAGGCAATGCCAGAGCGATTGACTCCAGCTGGCGGCAATGCGCTCGAGTTCGCGCACAGCCCGGATAGTTAACTCCGGACCTTTTTGCCACACCCGAAATCTTCTACTACCGACACTACGCCTGCGCCATGCCGCGCAACAGTGGCGGTGCCTTTACTCGTGGTGGAATGGGCTCAGAACCTACATCAGATGAAGGACTCCCATGCCTAGCGCAGTTACCCTCATTCGCTCCCACCAACTCAGTTCTGCCGCCCAATATGCCTATGCGGCGTCTGTACCGGCCAACACCCGACTGATCTTCCTGGCGGGATCCTGTCCGCTCAACGAGGACGGTTCCACGGCCGGAATTGGTGATTACAGGGTTCAAGCCGAAAAGGCGATCGAGAATATGCGCTTGGCGTTGGAAGCTGCTGGTGCAGAGATAGAGGACGTGGTCTCCACCCGCGTCCTTGTTGCTTCGTCACAGCAAGCGGACCTTGTCACCGCCTGGGAAGTGGTTCGCGAAGCATTTGGGAGCCACGATGTGCCCAGCACCCTGATGGGTGTCACCGTGCTCGGTTATGACAATCAACTAGTGGAGGTCGAGGCGATTGCGGCCGTCCCAGAATGACACCTGCTGGCACCTGATCTGCAACGATGTACCCAGCAACCCCGGCGAACGGATCCGGGGAAGAGCGATTGAAGGAGCACATTGATGGCCGTCACCATGAACGACGTCGCGCGGGCCGCCGGGGTCTCCTTGAAGACGGTTTCCAACGTCATCAACAACTACGAGTTCATCCGGCCCGCAACCAAGCAGCGCGTCCTGGATGCGATCGAAGAACTCGGATACGAAACCAACCTGACCGCGCGCAGCCTCCGTTCCGGCAAGACCAGCATGCTCGGTCTGGTGCTGAGCGACCTCTCGGTTCCGTACTACGCCGAACTCGCGTCGGACATCATGAAGGCGGCGTGGGCCCGCGGCTACCGGGTCCTCGTTGAGCAGTCCGGCAACGAAGCCGACCACGAAAAATCTGCGCTTCAAGGCCAGTTCCGCAGCCTCACGGACGGGCTCCTCTTCATCCCGCTGGCAATGGATGCTGAGCAAATCATCCATTCCGCCGGCAAGAAACCGCTGGTCCTCCTGGGCGAATTCGTGCAGGACCCGCGACTGGACATGGTCCTTATCCAAAACCACGAGGCAGCCGCAGCCGTCACGGCGCACCTGCTGGCGGAAGGCCGCCGTCGTATAGCCGTTTTGGGCGCGCACGACGGCGACACAACCGGCAGCAACGGCCTGCGCCTTAACGGCTACAAAGCTGCGCTCGCTGCCGCCGGCGTGGAGTATGACCCGGCGCTCGTGATCGAATGTGAGTGGCGGCGGGACGCCGGTGCGGACGCGATCGCCCGGCTGCTGGACAGCGGGGCTGGGTTCGACGCCGTGTTCGGTTTGAACGACGCCGTTGCTTTGGGGGCGCTGCACGAACTTCTGGTCCGAGGCAAACGGGTCCCGGATGAAATAGCAGTGGCTGGCTTCGATGACATTGACGAAGCCAGGTTCGCGTCGCCGTCGTTGACCACGGTGGAGCCTGGCCGTGCGGAAATTGCGGAGCGCGCCGTCGAACTCCTCATCAACAGKATCGAAGGCAAGGGTTCCGCGGACAAGGTGGAGCAGCCGGAAGCGGCGTTCTCGCTGCGCGTCAGGCAGTCCGCGCCGTAGGACGTTACTGTTCTAAGAATGAACCACGCAGTCCCCGACGGAATCGTCACGCCCGCCATCATGATCGACGTCGATGTCCTCGACCGAAATATCCAACGCATGGCTTCAAGCATGCTCAGCCGGGCACTGAGGCTCCGCCCGCATGTGAAGACACACAAGACACTGGAGATCGCCGCCAAGCAGCTCGCGGCTGGGGCAGTTGGGCTCACGGTTGCGACGATCGGGGAGGCCGAGGTCTTTGCGGCCGGGGGCGCCACGGATATTTTCATCGCCTACCCGCTGTGGGTAGAGGCGCATCATGCGGAGCGGCTGCGGAAGCTTGCCAGGACGTGCAGCATCGCGGTCGGCACGGATTCGGCGGAAAGCGCGACGGCGATGGGCCGCCAGTTGGGTGCCGACGCCAGAAGTATTGATGTCCTGATCGAAGTGGACAGCGGGCATCACCGCAGCGGAGTCCTGCCCGGAGAAGTGGTGGATGTTGCGCGCGCGGCCGCAGCAAGCGGCCTGAACATTGCGGGCGTCTTCACATTCCCCGGACACAGTTACAAGCCCGGAATGCCAAGGGATGCAGCGGGTAACGAGAATGAGGCCCTTGGCCGTGCTTCCGCCGCACTGGAGCACGCCGGCTTTGAGGTCCGCACCATCAGCGGCGGCTCCACCCCCACCGCGCTGCTCGACGCCGAAACGCTGGCCACCGAGTTGCGCCCCGGCGTCTATGTTTTCGGTGATGCCCAACAGCTTGAACTCGAACGCTGCACGTGGAACGACATCGCCCTGACGGTCGCTGCCACTGTGGTCAGCCGGCACGAGTCCGACGGCGGCAACGTCCGGCGGGTGGTTGTGGACGCGGGCAGCAAGATCCTGGGCAGTGACCGTCCCGACTGGGCCACCGGATATGGGCGCCTGCCCGAATACCGGGAGGCCCGGATTACAGCGCTCTCTGAACACCACGCCACCGTTGTTTGGCCGGACTCTGAGGAGCTGCCGGCACTGGGCACGCGGCTCAGGCTGATCCCTAACCACGTTTGCCTGGCCATGAACCTCGTGGACGAGGTTACTGTGGTTCGTGAGGGCGCCGTGGTGGACACGTGGAAGGTCGCGGCTCGCGGCCGGAACAACTAGTGCTTTATCAGGCTTAAATACTGTGGCGGCGGGTGGAAATTTACCCGCCGCCACAGCAACTGCCGCTTCCCTTAGGCGATGGGAGTAGGCGGCTGTTCACCCTTGAGCACGGCGAGCGTGTTGTCCGCCGCGAGTACTGCCATGGCCGTGCGTGTTTCCACCGTGGCGGAGCCGAGGTGCGGCACAAGCGTCACGTTCTCCAGTTCCAGCAACCATGGATGCACCTTGGGCTCTTGTTCGAAGACATCCAGGCCTGCGCCCGCGATCTGTTCTTCGCGAAGGGCCAAGGCGAGTGCGGCTTCGTCGATGATGGGTCCGCGTGCGGTGTTGACGAGATAGGCGGACTTCTTCATCGTGGCGAGCTGCTCAGCGCCGATCAGGTGATGCGTCGTCGGCCCGTACGGGCAGTGCAGCGAGACGACGTCGGAGATGGTCAGCAGTTCGTCGAGCTCCACTCGCCGTGCGCCGAGTTCCGCGGCGATGGCGGGGTCGATTTCGCTGCGTGACTGGTAGACGATCTCCATTCCGAAGGCCTTGGCCCGGCGTGCTGTAGCTTGGCCGATGCCACCCATTCCGACGACACCCAGGGTCTTGCCCTGCAGGCTGCTGCCGAGCAGGAAGAACATTCCCCATTTCCAGGCCTGGCCGGAACGGATGAGTCGTTCGCCTTCGCCGAGCCGACGGGTGGCCATAAGGATCAGGCCGAACGCGATGTCGGCTGTGGCCTCAGTGAGCACCCCCGGGGTGTTGGTGGCGATGATCCCGCGTTCGGTGCAGGCGGGGACGTCGATGTTGTCATAGCCAACGGCGACGTTCGCGACCACTTTGAGCTGCGGGCCCGCGGCGTCGAGCAGTTCGGCGTCAATGCGTTCGGTCAGCAGGCTCACTATGGCGTCGGCTCCTGCTACGCGGCGCAGAAGTTCCTGGCGGCTGATGGAGTCCGAGCCCTCCCAAGCATCCACCTCGTGTTCGGCGCGGAGCTTCTCGAGTGCCGGTTCGGGCACGCGTCCGGTGACGACTACGCGGCTCATGCCGTCTCGATCCATTCACGCAGGCGGCCCAGGCCATCGCGGATGTCTGGCACTTCGATGCCCGAGTACGCGAGCCGGATGTACTGCCGCTCCTCGCCGGGCAGACGCCGGCCGAAGTGTTCACGCGTGCAGAACGAGACCCCAGTCTTGTAGAGGGCGTCGGATGCGAAGTCGCCCACTGCTGTGTAACCCAGCCGCTGCATGGCCTCGGTGACGTCCGGGAACAGGTAGAACGTGGACTGCGGAACTGCCACGCTCATTCCCGGGATGGCATTGACGATCCCGCACGCGGTATCCCGGCGTTCCTTCAGGATGTCCAGCATCTGCTGTACCGGTTCCTGGGGGCCGCGAAGGGCTTCGATGCCGGCCCACTGCACATAGTGAGTGGTGCATGATTCATCGTTGGTGTTCAGAGTGCTGAGCACTTTCGCTATTTCAAGCGGGGCCACGGCACAGCCCAGCCGCGAGCCCGTCATGGCGAACTTCTTGCTGAACGTGTACAGGATGACGGTGCGTTCGGCCATGCCGGGAAGCGACGCAATGGAGCTTGAGACTCCTTCGTAGCGCGTCTCGAAATAGGCCTCATCGGAGAGTACCCAAAGGTCGTGCTCCTGTGCGATCTGGGCGATTGCCTCGCGTTCGGACGCCGTCGATTCGGCAGAGATGGGGTTCTGCAGATCGTTGTAGATGATCGCGGCCGTGTTCGGGGTGATTGATGCCCGAACCTGGTCGAGGTCGATCGCGAATCCGTCACTTGTGGGCACATAGCGGTAGGGCACAGCGGTGCCGCCCAGATATTCGATTTGGGATTCGTAGATCGGGAACCCGGGGTTGGGGTAGAGCACCTCCTGGCCTGGGTTCATGACGGCCTGCAGGAACTTGGTGATAACGGGCTTACCGCCGGTCATCACCACCACGTTGTCGGGGGAGAATTCCATTCCGCGCCGTGCGCCGAGGTCTTCGGCGAGGGCTTCCCGAAGCTGGGGGATACCGGGACCGGGGCAGTAGCCCGTGTAGCCATCGGTGATTGCCTTGTTCATCGCCTCAACGATGTGAGGGGCCGTTGGGATATTGATGTCGCCAAGGTGGAAGGGGTACACAAGGTTCCCTTTGGCCTTCCAGGCGGCAGCGGCCTGCGCCACGCTGAACGCAGTTTCGGTGCCCAGGCGTTCAAGCCGGTGTGCGAGTTTCTGCATGTGCTGTTTAACTCCTCATCGAGCTGATCACGGGTTTTCACGTGAAGTACTCAACTAGTATATTAGTGATGTATTAGACTGTCTATGGATAGGCGGTCATTAAAACAGCGCCCGCAGCGTCTCCCCACAGACCCGCTCATCTGCCACACTCAACCCCATGCAGTCGTTGTTCGACGGACTCCTTCACGCCAGCCCACTGGTGGTGATCTGCATCGTCTTCGCATTGGTCTTCGCCGAGGACGCCTTGTTTATCGGCTTCGTGATCCCAGGCGAAACAGCTGCCGTGGTAGGGGGAGTCTTCGCCAGCCGGGGTGATCTTCCCTTATGGGGCATGATCCTGGTTGTCATCTCCGCAGCCATCCTCGGTGACACGGTCGGCTACGAGATCGGCAAGCACCTCGGTCCACGGATCATGGCCCTGAAACTCCTGGATAAGAGAAGAACCCAGCTCCAAAAAGCCGAGGATTTCCTGGCCCGCCGTGGCGGCCTCGCCGTGTTCCTGGGCCGCTTCACAGCCTTTTTCCGCGCAGTCATGCCCGCGCTCGCAGGGCTCAGCCGAATGCCATACCGCCGCTTCGCCATCTGGAACTTCACGGGCGGCATCATTTGGGGCGCCCTGTTCGTGACCTTGGGATTTGTTGCAGGGAACTCTTATGAAGAGCTAGCCCATGCGGTGGGGCGCGGCGCCGCAGTGGTGGTGGGCGCCGTCGTGGTTGTCATCCTGGCCGTGTGGCAGATCCGAAAGCATCGAACGGCGGCCAAACCCACAGCTGACTGAGACCCTCTGGAAACGTGGCGGAAACTTCCAGTCCTTACGCTGATCACAAACTGTCCCTTCGTGTGCACCCAGGTAGCAGCTTTGAGGAGAATCAATGCATCTTTTGCCCCGTGAGCAGGAAAAACTCATGATCGTGGTGGCTGCCGATCTGGCCAGGCGAAGGCAGGCGCGCGGATTAAAGCTGAACTATCCGGAAGCCATCGCGATCATCAGCTACGAACTCATCGAGGGCGCCCGCGACGGCAAATCCGTTGCGGAGCTCATGAGCTACGGGACCACATTGCTGCGCCGCGAAGACGTGATGGAAGGCGTGCCCGAGATGATCCACGACGTCCAAATCGAGGCCACATTCCCCGACGGCACCAAGCTCGTCACTGTCCACGCCCCCATTCGATAGGAGCCCCCATGATCCCCGGTGAATACAGGCTGCGCCCCGAGCCCATCGCGTGCAACAGCGGCCGTGAGGCGATCGCCGTCGAGGTTGTCAATCGAGGTGACCGGCCAGTCCAGATTGGCTCGCACTACCACTTCGCGGAGGCCAACCGCGCCCTGGAATTTGACCGTGAAGCCGCTTATGGCCGGCGTCTGGACATCCCCGCCGGCACCGCAGCCCGTTTCGAACCGGGCGACAAGAAGACCGTCCAGCTGGTGGAGTTGACAGGTTCCCGCGAAGTTTTCGGCTTGAGCAACGCTGTCAATGGAAGGCTCGACGGCGGTGCTCGCGTTGGCGGGACCTCCCGCGCAGCGGTGGCTATGACAGACGTGGCTATGGAAGGAGACGCCAAATGAGCTTCGAGCTTCCCCGCCGGCAATACGCCGAGCTGTACGGCCCAACGACAGGTGACGCCATCCGGCTGGCAGACACCGAACTCTTCCTCGAAATCGAGAACGATTACACCGTCTACGGTGAGGAAGTGGTGTTCGGGGGCGGCAAAGTAATCCGCGACGGCATGGGCCAAAACGGCCAGGCGACGCGCTCCGAGGACATCCCTGACACGGTCATCACCAACGTCGTCGTCCTGGACTACTCAGGCATCTACAAAGCCGATGTCGCCCTGAAAGACGGCCACATTTTCAAGATCGGCAAAGCCGGCAACCCTCAGATCATGGACGGCGTGGACATCGTGATCGGTGCCAGCACGGAGATCATCGCGGGCGAACGGAAAATCCTCACGGCTGGCGGCATCGACACCCACATCCACTTCATTTCCCCTGAACAGGTTCCCACTGCACTCTGCAGCGGCGTCACCACGATGGTCGGCGGCGGCACTGGACCGGCGGAAGGAACCAAAGCCACCACCATCACGCCCGGATCCTGGCATATCTCGCGGATGCTCCAGGCCGCCGAAGGCCTCCCCATCAACATAGGCCTGTTCGGCAAGGGCCACGCGTCCGCCGTCGAACCCCTCGCAGAGCAGATCCGCGCAGGTGCCGTCGGGCTCAAAGTCCACGAGGATTGGGGCTCCACCACGTCGTCCATCGACATGTCCCTGCGCGTGGCCGACGAATACGACGTCCAGGTAGCCATCCACACCGACACCCTCAACGAGTGCGGTTTCGTGGAAGACACCATCAAGGCGATCGACGGCCGGGTCATTCACACATTCCACACCGAGGGCGCCGGCGGTGGCCACGCGCCGGACATCATCAAGATTGCCGGGCTACCCAACGTGCTTCCGGCCTCCACGAACCCCACGTTGCCGTACACAAAGAACACCATCGAAGAGCACCTGGACATGCTCATGGTCTGCCACCACCTCAACCCGGACATCCCGGAAGACGTGGCCTTCGCGGACTCCCGCATCCGTGCCGAAACCATCGCAGCCGAGGATGTCCTTCACGATCTCGGCGTCTTCGCCATCACGTCCTCGGACTCGCAGGCAATGGGCCGCGTAGGCGAGGTGATCATCCGGACCTGGCAGGTGGCCGATGCCATGAAGCGGCAACGCGGGGTTCTTCAGGATCCGTCTGGCGCTGTGCATGGTTCTGCCGGATCCGACAACTTCCGGCTCAAACGCTACATAGCCAAATACACCATCAACCCCGCCATCGCTCAGGGCATGGCGGACGTCATCGGCTCCGTGGAAGAAGGGAAATTCGCGGACCTGGTGCTGTGGGACCCCGCGTTCTTCGGAGTTAAGCCCGAGCTCGTCATCAAAGGCGGACAAATCGCCTACGCACTCATGGGCGACTCCAACGCCTCCATTCCCACACCGCAGCCTCGCACCATGAGGCCCATGTTCGCCACCTACGGGCGAGCCCTCCAACAGACGTCCATCACGTTCCTCTCCAAAGCCGCGATCGACGCCGGAGTGCCGGCCGAACTGGGACTCGAACGCATCATCCGGCCCGTCACCGGCATCAGGAACCTGCGCAAAGCCGACCTGAAATTCAACGGCGAAACCCCGGACATCGTCGTCGACCCCGAAACCTACAAAGTGACAGTGGACGGCGTCGAAGCCACCTGCGAACCCTCCGACGTGCTGCCCATGGCGCAGCGCTACCACCTCTTCTAAACACCATCCCGGAGACCAAATGATTATCGAAAAAATCCTCGGCAACCTCCACGAACAGCCCGACGCCTATGCCGCCCACCACAAAGAAAAAGTCGTCCTCCCCAGCGCCCTGCTCGTCAAACGCATCCAACGCGTCACCACCGACCACGGCAAAGAACTCGGCATCCGACTCCCCACCGGATCCGGCGACCTGCGCGACGGCGACATCCTCGCCGCCGACGACACCAACCTCATCGTCATCTCCGTGCTGCCCACCGACGTCCTCGTGATCGCGCCGCGCAGCATCCACGAAATGGGGGTGGTCGCGCACTCGCTCGGCAACCGGCACCTGCAGGCACAATTCTTCGACTCTTCATCCGAGTACGGCGCTGAAGTCATGGTTTGTCAGTATGACCACACTGTCGAGGACTATCTGAAGAGCGTCGGCGTCCCCTACGAGCGGCAGGAGCGGGTCATGCCGGTTGCCTTCCGCCATGCTGAGCATTCGCACTAAAGCTGTGCTTCGCGTCAGGTTGGGTGTCCGTGGCTGGGGCGCCGCCCCGGGATTTGGGCCGTGCCCGCTTCGCGATGCCCTCCACACCGCGGCCCAAAATCCCGGGCCGGCTGCGGTTTGTCGGCTCACCTTCGGCGGTGCGCTTTGAGCGCGGGATATCAGCKGGCTCTTCAGCAATTGACTGACTCGGCGTTGCCTACGGGGGCGTTTGCTCATTCTTTGGGGTTTGAGAGCTACATACATCGGTTTGAGAGCTACATACATCG
>NZ_JBFRDV010000031.1:0-51063 GCF_052113945.1 Paenarthrobacter sp. RAF54_2 | reverse complement strand
ACCGACTCCCGCGTCCTGGACATCGGCCGCACCACCCGGATCTTCCCACCCCACATCCGCAAAGCCATCACCGCCCGCGACGGCGGCTGCGCCTTCCCCGACTGCACCATGCCCGCCCCCTGGTGCGAAGCCCACCACATCACCTACTGGTCACACGGCGGCACCACAGGAACCGAGAACGGCACCCTGCTCTGCAGCCACCACCACCACGTCATCCACAAAGAACAATGGCGGATCGACATGAACACCGGCGTGCCCTGGTTCACCCCACCACCACACATCGACCCCAAACAAACCCCCCGACGCAACCACCACCACACACCCCAGAGAACATAAGAGTGCCATCGCGTTAAATTGCGCCTCACGACGACCAGACGCGGAGTGCAGCTGAGGTGTACCCATTCGCGCGGCCCGTTGTTGGCGCTACATGAGTTGCAAGTCCTTAATCTTTCGCTCAAGGGCCAAGCGTTCCGCGCCGTTTGAGCACAGTTCAAGAGCCTGGTGAAAAGCCTCGTTCGCTTCTTCAGGGCGCCCAACCCGCGACAGCAGCTCGCCCTTGACCGCCGGCAAGAGATGCGATCCCTTGAGTTCACCCCGGGCCGCCAATTCGTCAACGAGGTCCAGTCCGGCTGCAGGGCCAGAGGCCATGGAGACGGCGACGGCATGGTTCAAATCAATGATTGGCGACGGCGTGAGTCGCCCAAGTGCCTCGTACAGGACCACGATTCGCTCCCAGTCTGTGTCCTCCACCGTGCGTGCCACAGCATGGCATTCGGCAATGGAAGCCTGGAGCCCGTGGGCGCCGAGCCCACGGCCCGCATCCACCGCCGTCGAAAGTGCTGCGCGTCCGCGCCGGATTGCTGACTGATCCCACCGACGTCGATCCTGGTCTTCCAGCAGTACCGGTTGGCCAGCTGCGTCGAGCCTTGCCGGGAATCGCGCGGCTGTGAGTTCCATCAGTGCCAGCAATCCGAATGCTTCGGGTTCCGGCGCCACGCGGACCAACACCCGGGCAAGTCGACGTGCTTCACTCGCCAACTCGGTGCGCATCCAGTTTTCTCCTCCGGAGGCGTAGGCCCCCTCCGTGAAGATCAGGTAGAGGACATTCAGCACCGAACCAAGCCGCTCAGGAACCTGATCGGCCTCGGGCACTGCAAACGGGATGCGGGCAKCGGCGAGAGTCTTCTTTGCCCTGGTGATGCGCGCCTGGATGGTTGGCACCGGGACCAGGAATGCCTTGGCGATCTCATCCGTGGTCATGCCGCCCACAACGCGAAGTGTCATGGCAATCCGGGCCTCCCTGGACACCACGGGGTGGCAGGAAATGAACATCAGGGCCAGGACATCGTCATCAATGGCTTGGGGGTTGAACAGCGTATCCACACCCGCTTCTTCCTCTGTGAGATCGCGTGCCAGAAGCGCGTATTTCTCGTCCAGGGCTGCCCGCCGCCGGAAAGCATCGATGGCACGACGACGACCCGCTGTGAGGAGCCATCCCACCGGCTCGGCAGGTGCGCCATTGACAGACCACGACACGAGGGCCTCTGCGAGTGCTTCCTGTGCGAGGTCCTCTGCCAGTGGAAAGTCCCCTGTATAGCGGGCAAGGGCGCCGACGATGCGGGCGGATTCGCTGCGCCACACCGCTTCGACGGCGGCCCTTGCCTCGTTGCTGCTCACGTCAGTTGCTGCTCACGTCTGGTGCTGCTCACTGCAGGTGCTCCCCAAAGCAGTGGCCGTCCCGTCTACAGCTGTCCGGTCCGCTCGCGCCAAGCCCGCTCCTTTTGGATCCATTCGTTGTCTTGGGGGAATTCGTCGATGCTGGTGACCCGGCGGATCTCGGTCTTGCTGCCTGCGGTCATCGGAGCACGCTTGGCCCACTCGATTGCTTCCTGCTTGGAGGCAACATCCAGAATGTAGTAACCGGCAAACAGTTCCTTCGTTTCACCGTACGGGCCATCAGTGACCACCGGGGTGTCACCGGTGAAGTCGACCACGACGCTTTTCTTTGCATCGTCCAGTCCTTCAGCAGCGAGCAGTACTCCAGCCCGGATCAGTTCGTCGTTGAACTTGCCCATCGCTTCGAGGATTTCGTTGAAGTCGATGTTCTCGAACTTGGCGAACGATTCGTCGGTTGCCCGCATGATCAGCATGTACTTGGCCATTGCACTCAATCTCCTGTGTTGTGGAAGGTCGCCCTTCGACCTTCTCATTCATGGGTCGAACAGTGCGAGGCGAAATCGACAACCTCTCAAAAGAATTTTCCCGTTCCATCCAGGGCTGCCGGGCGTATCCTGAGGAACAGTGGGTAAACGATGTGTTTTCCCGCCGGTAACTGGTTCGAGGCATCATGGCATCATCACGCTCTCCCGAAGACTTTTTTCCGGAACGCGGTGCCGCCGCCCGGATGGTTAACTCCTATGCAGCCCTCCTGAAGTCCGTCCGCAGTGCGGGCTTGCTGAAGCGCCGCCGGGGTTTCTACATCACGGTTTTCGTGATTCTGATGCTGGCGTGGGCCGGAACATGGAGTGGCTTTCTTCTCTTGCGGGACACGTGGTTCCAGCTCTTGATCGCGGCGGGCATGGGCGTTGTCCTTACTCAATTCGCGTTTCTCGCGCATGAGGCCGCCCATCGCCAGGTGTTCAAATCCCAGAGCATGAACGAATGGTCCGCACGCCTGATTGGCACGGGGTTGGTGGGAATCAGTTATGCGATGTGGGCCCAAAAGCATACCCGGCACCACAACTTCCCCAATGTCATCGATAAGGACCCGGATATCCACACAGGCGCCATCGCCTTCCATCCCGAGGCCGCCGCATCGCGTCGCGGCCCAATGGTGAGTGTCACCCGGAAGCAGGGATGGCTGCTGTTCCCCCTGTTGTTCTTCCTCGGTGCGAGCCTGCATGTTGATTCGTTGAAGTACTTGTTACGCCAACGAAAGGCAGATCATCGCTGGGTGGAAATCCCTGTCCTTATGCTGCGCCTGCTTATGGTGCCGGTTTTGGTGTTCTCCTTGTTGCCGCTGGGAATGGCCTTTGCCTTCCTTGGCGTCCAATTGGGCGTCTTCGGCTTTTATATGGGCGCTGCATTCGCCCCCAATCACAAAGGCATGCCCATCCTGCCAGCATCCAGCAGGACGGATTTCCTGAACCGGCAGGTCCTTACTGCCCGGAACATTTCCGGGGGACGGTTCCTTGACGCACTTATGGGTGGACTGAACCGGCAGATCGAACACCATCTCTTCCCGGACATGCCGAGGCCGTACCTGCAGCGCGCCTCCGGAATAGTAAAAGAATGTTGCCGGGAACTCGACATCCCTTATACGGAGACCTCGCTGGCGGCTTCCTACGCAATCGTCGTCAGGTACTTGAACAACGTGGGTCTCTTCGCTGGCGAACCCTTTGAGTGTCCTGTCGTGGACAGGTTCAGGCCCGGATAAGGTGGCCACTACTGACAAGGCGACCACACGAAGGATCCCCGGAACTGTTACTGGAACTGTCCGGGGGATCCTTCGCTGCCAAGTGTCGGCGTCGTGGTTTCTTCTCTTCGCTAGCAGAGCGTCAGCGGCTCGCGGGCAGGGGCCTTAGCGGCCGCCGCCTCCGATGACTCCGGCTTCAACAGCCTTGGTGACGGCGTCAGCTTCGGCCTGGGTGAGCTTGCCGTCCGTGACGGCCTTGTCCAGCCTGGTCTTAAGGGCAGCCGCGCGCTCCTCTTGGGCCGCAGTGCGGATTTCTTGCAAGGCGGCAGTGACCTTGGATTCATCAATGCCCAGTGCAGCGGCCAGGGACTTGGCCATGGCGGCTTCCTGCGCCGTCCGGTCGGGCTTGGTTCCCTCGGTGCCTTGAGTTGGTGGAGTGGTGGGCTTATTCGCTTCTCTGAAGGCCTTCAACGCGTCGGTGACTTTGGCTTCGTCCACTCCCAACTTGGCGGCAAGGTCCGCTGCGAGCTGACCGCGGTCGGGGCCGTGGCCTCCGGGCCTTCCGTGGCCCTCCGGGGGCATGGTGGCATCGGCGGACGACGTTGCGCTCGGCGTCGGCGTCGTGGTGGCTGAAGCAATGCTGGTGACACCCAGCCCTGCACCCAGCGCCAACGCTCCGGCTGTAATGCCCAGCGTGATTCTCTTGGTCTTTGACATGGTGCCTCTCCTCAATCCGGCGCCGCTGTAACGGCTGCTGAGCCGTCCGAGCGGCCTGTAACTTCCAGACAGCTTCTAACTTCCAGACGATCTGTAACATCGTCCTGTTACTACAATGAGTCGATCACCCAAGCCCGCGCTGTTGTGAAGCTGTCAATCAGCTGTGAAGGTGCGGTTGGGTGTCCAAGGCCGCAAGTAATCGCTTGACTGAACCACCCAGGTTCCACTCGGTAGCCAAACGCTCAAGCTCAGCGCGCGCCTCGCCTGTCACGGGGCGCAGCTGGGCGCCTGCCTCCTCAAGGGTGGGCACCTTCAAGTCGCGAACCACATTGACGACGGCGGGCGCCACCTTGAGGTACCCGGCCGCTGCGGCAAGTTTGGCGCGTACGGAACTGGACAATCCGCCGTCGGGATTCTCTGCTGCCTCCAGGAGGCCCTCAAGGGAGCCGTATTCCGCGAGCAAAGACGCGGCCGTTTTTTCGCCGATGCCGGCAACGCCCGGAAGGCCGTCGGAGGAATCGCCGCGCAGCGTGGCGTAGTCGGCGTACTGTTGCGGCAGCACGCGATACTTTCCAACGACGACGACGTCGGTGACCACTTCGAGGTTCCTCATGCCACGGGCGGTGTAGATGACGCGGACGTCCCGATCGTCATCGACGAGCTGGAAAAGGTCCCGGTCACCCGTGACCACATCAGTGGGCAGCTTCGCCTGGCTGGCATACGTGCCCACAACATCGTCGGCTTCATGCTCATCGACGCCCACCACAGCAATTCCCGCAAGGTCCAGCACGTGGCGGATCAGCGGGATCTGCGCTTCGAGAGGATCGGGAACGATTTCGACGTCGGGGCCCACCGGCACGATTTCGGCCACCCTGTGCGCCTTGTAGCTGGGGATCAGCTCAACCCGCCATTTCGGGCGCCAGTCATTGTCCCAGCAAGCGACCACGTGGGTCGCTTCGTACTCGGTGGTGAGGCGGGCAATCATGTCCATCAGGCCACGGACGGCGTTGACGGGCGTGCCGTCGGAGCGGCGGATGGAGTCCGGAATGCCGTAGAAGGCGCGGAAATACAAGGAGGCAGTGTCCAGGAGCATGAGTCGAGGCATACCTGATCCTGACACGTCTTGCCCGGAATCACCGTGAACCTGAGCTAAACCTCGTCGGCGAGAAGGGCAAAGACTTGATCCRCACTGTGAGCCGCATTACGATGATGTGAGCGATAATAGAACAACGTGTTCAACTATAGAACAACAGACAATTTAGGCCCACAAAGAAGTGAGGAAAGCCCGTGCAGTTCCACCACCACGGTTACGTATCCGGTGACCCGCGAGTCGAGCCGGCTGCCGGCGTCGGCATCGACCGCCCGGCCGAGCTTCCCGACGAAGTTGACGTTCTCATCGTGGGCACTGGCCCCGCAGGGATGCTGACCGCGGCGCAACTGGCCCAGTTCCCGGATATCACCACACGTATTATCGAGCGCCGCCCCGGGCGCCTCGCCATTGGTCAGGCCGACGGCATCCAGGCCCGCAGCGTCGAGACCTTCCAGGCGTTCGGGTTCGCCGAACGCATCACCGCCGAGGCCTACCGCATCACCGAAATGGCGTTCTGGAAGCCGGACCCCGCTGACCATTCGCGCATCGTACGCGCGGCCCGCGCCGTGGATGACCCCACAGGAATCAGCGAATTCCCGCACCTGATCGTCAACCAGGCACGCGTGCTGGACTACTTCGCGGAGTTCATGGCCAACTCCCCCACGCGCATGACACCGGACTACGGCTACGAATTCCACGGACTTAGCGTCACAGGCGAGGGCGAATACCCCGTGACCGTCACGCTCGGTCACACGACCGGACCCAATGAAGGCCAGGAACGGGTTATCCGTGCCAAGTACGTCGTCGGTGCCGATGGGGCGCGCAGCAAGGTCCGCGAGTCCATCGGGTGCCATCTCGCAGGTGACCAGGCCAACCATGCCTGGGGTGTTATGGACGTCCTGGCCGTCACGGACTTCCCGGATATCCGCACCAAATGTGCAATCCAGTCCGGTGCCGGCGGCAGCATCCTGCTGATCCCCCGCGAGGGTGGCCACCTGTTCCGCATGTATGTGGACCTGGGCGAGGTGAAACCGGAGGATCACGGCGCCGTGCGGAAGACGACCATAGAGCAGATCATCCAGAAGGCCAACGACATCCTGCATCCGTACACCCTGGACGTTCGCAACGTCGCCTGGCACAGCGTTTACGAGGTAGGTCACCGGCTCACGGACAGGTTCGACGACGTCCTGCCGGAGGAACGCGGGACGCGGACGCCGAGGGTGTTCATTACCGGCGATGCCTGCCACACGCACAGTGCGAAGGCCGGACAGGGAATGAACGTTTCCATGCAGGACGGCTTCAACATCGGTTGGAAACTGGGACACGTCCTGGAAGGCCGCAGCCCCGAGTCCCTGCTGGACACCTACTCGGCTGAACGCCAGGTGGTGGCGAAGAACCTGATCGACTTCGACAAGCAATGGTCAACGCTCATGGCCAAGAAGCCCGAAGAGTTCGAAGACCCGGCGGAGCTGGAGACCTTCTACACCAGCACCGCGGAGTTCCCTGCAGGTTTCATGACCCAGTACGCTCCGTCCATGCTCGTGGCCGAAGCGCAGCACCAGGAGTTGGCAACGGGCTTCCCGATCGGCAAGCGCTTCAAGTCGGCCCCGGTCCTGCGGGTCTGCGACACGAATCCGATGCACCTCGGCCACCATGCCAAGGCAGACGGGCGCTGGCGCATCTACGTCTTTGCCGACGCCGCCCCTGCAGGCGCCCCGGGACCCGTCGCGGACCTCGCTGAGTGGATTGCGAACTCGCCGGACTCACCCCTGGCCGCGACGCCGTCGGACGCTGACCGTGACGCCTGGTTCGACGTGAAGGTGATCTACCAACAGGACCACACCAACGTAGACATCAACGCCGTCCCCACGGCGTTCAAGCCGACCGCTGGACCGTTCAAGCTCACCTACCTGGAGAAGGTCTTCGGGACGGACCCGAAAGCAGACATCTTTGAGCTGCGCGGACTCAGCCGCGACGGCGTTGTGGTGGTGGTCCGCCCGGACCAGTACGTCGCGAACGTGCTCCCACTGACCGCCACCGCGGAACTTGGCTCGTTCTTTGCTACTCTGCATTCCGGGCAGCGGGAAAAGTCGACCGCAACAGACGCGGATCTGGTCAGCCACCAGGCGTAACGACGGAGGCAGCTGCCGGGAGCCGGGCAAGGCTCCCGGCAGCAAATCGCCGCCCTGTCGCGGTCCTCTCCCAAAGCGTCGCAGGTGTCAGGCAGAATAGCCCTCATGGGGCGTTGGAGCGAAGAGAGAGTCATCAACGCCGCCCCCGATGCATCGTCCTTGGCAGCGGCCCGGAAGCTGGCACACCCCGGCCCTTGGTCGGACTCGGGGAGCAACGACGTCCTGGTCTGGGGCAAATGCCAAGGCAGTGGAAAAACGCCCTATCAAGTAAGCGTGGACATCGTTGCCCCTGCATACCGGTGTTCTTGTCCCAGCCGGAAATTTCCCTGCAAACACGCCTTGGCACTGCTTCTTCTGTGGGCCCGGGGCGAGGCAGCAGAGGCTTCGGCCGAAACGGCGGATTTTGCACAGGAATGGGCCGGGCAGCGCGCTGAACGTGCCACCGCCAAGGATCGCCGGCAGTCAGGGGAGGCATCGGACCCCGAAGCGCAGGCCAAGCGGCTCGCCGAGCGCCAAGCACTCATGGATGCAGGAATCGCAGACTTCGCCCGCTGGCTCACCGACCTGATCCGGACCGGGCTTGCCGCAGCCCGCAACCAGCCCTATTCGTGGTGGGACGGCGTGGCGGCCCGACTGGTCGACTCGCAGTTGCCGGGCCTTGCCGAACAAGTGCGGAGCATGGCTTCAGAGGTCCACGGCAGGACCGACTGGGCAGACCATCTGTTGCTCCATGCGGGCCGGTGGTGGGCCCTGACCAAAGCCTGGGCCGCACGGGACACGCTGTCTGCCGAGGAGTTTGCAGACGTCAAAGCTGCTGTGGGTTGGGCCACGGCATCAGCAGACGTCAAGGACACCGAAGCGCTGCCGGGCCCATGGCTGGTACTGGGAGCCCATCGAAGCGACGACGGCCGGCTCCAACAGCAGCGGACCTGGCTGCGGGGTCCCGATGGCACGGTGGTGGTCATCCTGGATTTTGCCGGGCAGGGCCAAGGGCTCGCGACACCTCAACTCGCGGGCGCCCTGTTGGACGTCACAGTTACCCGCTACCCCGGATCCACGCCGCAACGCGCGATGTTCACCAGTGCCGTTGCATCACAAGGACTGGCCACCAGCCTCGGTCCTGGCTGCACCATCGCCCAAGCCCTCGAGCAGGAGTCAGCCGCTGTTGCCCGCTCACCGTGGCGCGACCGCCAGCCCGTGCTGTTGGCTGGCGTCACCATCCTGCCGGAGGTCCATGGTTGGCTCGTAGAGGAGAACGGCAACGCTCTTCCCCTGATGGATGCTCCCCTCGATTCGCTGCTGGCGCTGACGGGCGGGAACCCCGTGGATGTTTTCGGCGAACTGGAGGATGGTCACGTGCGTCCGCTGACCGTCGTCGTCGGTGATGCGGTGGTGACTCCATGACGTGGTTGGACGAGCTGCGCACTGCTGCGCTCGTAGGCACCGGGCGGCATTCCCCACCGTCTCCGCCAGCGGGGCTGGGCGTGCGCCCTCCCGAAGGCTTGTCCCGCGAGGAAGAGGTGCTGGACCAGGCTGCCATGGCCGACGTCGTAACCCGAGCATCGCGCACTCCCGGCGAGGCGCCCGCCGCCACTGTGCCGCTGGCGGCGTCGCCTGATCCCGAGCCGGAGGCCACCGGAGAAGCGGCCCGGCTGCTGGAACTCTTGCTTACCCAGCCGCCCGTCGGACTGGAGTTGAGGAACCAGCTGGTCGTGGACTGGCTCCGGCTGGCAGAACACTCCCGACGCCGGGTTCCGCACCGGCTGCTTCCGGCGCTGTTCGCGTTGGCCCAAACTAAAGCAGCTGTCTTCAGGCGCTTGGAGCCAGCCATCGGAACCCGCGGCCGGTGGCTTCAAAGTCTCTCAAGAACATCGGTTCCGAAGCCGGCCGATGAAGGGGCAGAGCTGGGGAGCGAAGACGCTAGGGCGGACCTTGAACGCCTCCGAAGCACTGACCCTGCAGCTGCACGTGAGAGGCTGGCGACGCACTGGGATGACCTAAGCGCCCGGGAACGCTCAAATCAACTGGCCCTGTTGGCCACGAACCTGGGCAGCGACGACGAAGAGCTGTTGGAACGCGCCTTGGACGACAAAGCGAAGGGTGTGCGCGAGGTGGCAACCGGATTGTTGGACCGACTCCCTGGCAGTCTCCGAGCCGGGCGCATGGCTGCCCGGCTGCTTCCCCTGCTGCATTTGAAGGGGCTGTTGAACAAGCGGATCGACATCGACCTTCCGCCAGACCCGGATGAGCAAGCTTTACGCGACGGCATCCCGTCCAACCAACGCAGTGGTGAACCTGACAGACTGGCGCGATTGGACATCATCATCAGGGGTGCACCGCTTGAGGTCTGGACATCCGTGTCCGGCCGCGGCCCGGCCTCAACTGTGGAACTCCTGAAACCCGAGCCCCGGGTCCTGGATGGCCTCATCACAGCTGCTGTGAGCCGGAAAGACCTTGAGTGGATCCGCGCGCTGCTGACCGTCCGGACCGACGTGCGGTTGTTGGGTAGCTTGCCCGTTGGTGAGCGTGAGCAGTGGCTGGAACGATACATCCGCAATGGTATTGACCAGCCCCTGACGTTGGTTCCGTTGTTACGGGATCTGCCCCAGCCGTGGGGGTTGGGGTTGGCTGATGCGCTGCTCGGGCTGATTGCCGGCAAGAACGGTGGCCAAATGGCGGCCATGCTGGCGCAGGTGCTGCCAACCGCGCTGCCGCCGGAGGCCGCCGAGCAATGCCGACGCCTTCTGGAGCGTTCAGACGAGGACCCTGCCCGGCGTCGGGTGCTCCGCGACGCTGTTCAATACCAAGCATTCCGACAATCCCTCACGGAGGCCTTCCAATGACAGATGCCCCAAACGGAACCGATGTTCTCCGGGCCCACGCCGAAAATGCGTACGCCGATGAACTCAGTGTGTTGGCCGCGGTTGACGACCGGCCCCGGCCACCCAGTTGGCGGCTCTCTCCATGGGCCGTCACCACGTACATCCTGGGCGGAACCCTACCCAATGGTGCCGTGATCACGCCGAAATACCTGGGCCAGGAGCGCCTGGTGGAAATCGCTGTGGCTTCCCTCGCTACGGACCGGGCCCTGCTGCTCCTGGGCGTGCCGGGAACTGCGAAGACCTGGCTTGGCGAGCACCTGGCCGCGGCTATTTCGGGCGCGTCCACCCTGGTGGTCCAGGGAACAGCGGGAACCCCCGAAGAAGCACTGCGCTACGGGTGGAATTACGCACGGCTACTCGCCGAAGGTCCCTCCCGGGCGGCCATGGTTCCGGGTCCCGTGATGCGTGCAATGGAAGCCGGAAGCTTGGTGCGGGTGGAAGAACTAACGCGCATCCCCTCCGATGTCCAGGATTCCCTCATCACTATTCTCAGCGAGAAGACGCTGCCCATCCCCGAACTCAACGAGGAAGTCCAGGCCCGCAAGGGATTCAACGTGATCGCCACTGCGAACAACCGCGACAAAGGCGTCAACGAGCTCTCCTCGGCACTCCGCCGGCGGTTCAATACAGTTGTCCTGCCGCTTCCGGACACCATCGATCAGGAGGTGGAGATCGTGACAACACGCGTGCGCAGCCTGGGCGAGGCGCTGGAGCTTCCGGCTGACTTGGCGGCACTCTCCGAAATCCGCAGGGTAGTCACCGTCATGCGCGAACTGCGTTCCGGGCTCACCCAAGATCAACGCACCACCATCAAATCCCCGTCGGCCCCTCTGTCCACGGCGGAGGCCATTTCCGTGATGACCAACGGGCTGTCCCTCGCAGCCCACTTCGGCGACGGAACGGTCCGGGCCGACGACGTTGCGGCGAGCTTGGTGGGCGCTGTGATCAAGGATCCTGTACAGGACAGGGTGATTTGGCAGGAGTATCTGGAGACCGTAGTGCGGAACCGGCCCGAGTGGAAGGACCTCTACCGGGCCTGCCGTGACCTCGAGTCGACGACCTAGGCGATGACTGAGGTCCACATTCTGGGGATCCGGCACCACGGACCCGGCTCGGCGCACTCGGTGGCCGAAGCATTGGCCACCCTTCGCCCGGATCTGGTACTGGTCGAGGGCCCACCTGAGCTCGATCAAGTCATTCCGCTCATCACCGATCCAGGGATGGTTCCTCCGGTCGCAGGCCTGATCTACGCAGTGGACGAGCCGCGGTTGGCTTCCTTTTATCCCATGGCCAGTTTTTCACCTGAATGGGTAGCCATCCGCTGGGCGCTGTCTACTGGGACCCCCGTGCAGGCCATCGATCTGCCAGCGGCACATACATTCGGACTGAGGGTAGCTGCCGAAGCCGTTGAGTCGATTTCCACCCCGGATCAGCCGTACCGCCCGGATGCAATCGGCATCCTGGCAGAAGCTGCCGGGTACAGCGATGCCGAGCGCTGGTGGGAGGACGCCGTCGAGCACCGCAACTCAAACCCCGTGGAGCGCTTCGAGGCCTTGATCGATGCCATTGCCGAAATCCGGGCACTGGATGACAGATCCCCCGATCATCCGGACATCGTGGAGAACCACCGCCGGGAAGCGGCAATGCGGCGCATCCTGAGGGCAGCCATTCGGGAAGGCCATGATCGTATCGCTGTGGTCTGCGGCGCCTACCATGCGCCGGCCCTCGTGCCCGCCGGCTTCCCCTCCGTTTCCGCGGACAACAAAGTACTCGCCGGCTTGCCCAAGGCCAGGGTGGCCGTGACATGGGTCCCGTGGACATCGGACCGGCTCAGCCTGCGGAGCGGATACGGGGCAGGTGTTACGGCACCGGGCTGGTATCAGCATCTGTTCGCGCACTGGATGGCCCAGGATCCAGGCGTGGATGTGTCTACGACGTGGCTTGTTCGAGTTGCCCGGGCTTTGCGCAAGGAAAACCTCGACGCCTCGACGGCCTCCGTGGTGGAGGCGAGCCGGATGGCAAAGACCCTCGCTGCCGTTCGGGGTCGGCCAAGCCCGGGGTTACCCGAACTGGACGACGCTGCGCAGGCCGTCCTTTGCGATGGCTCTCCCCTGCCGTTGGCATTGGTACATCGCGAACTAAGTGTCGGACGGGATTTCGGCAGCGTGCCGGACTCCGTGCCCACGCTTCCGCTGGCTGCTGACCTCGCCGCGGCACAACGCAAACTGAGGATGAAAGCCAGCGCCTTGGAAGAGGTCATGGTCCTGGACCTCCGCAAACCCAACCAACTGGCGCGTTCCGTGTTGCTCCATCGCCTGGCACTGCTGGGTGTGGACTGGGGCGTGCCCACTGACACCGGCCGTACCACCGGCACGTTCAAGGAGGCGTGGACCCTTCTCTGGAAGCCTGAACTCGCCCTGTCCTTGGTGGAAGCCAGCCGGTACGGCACAACAGTTGCCTCCGCCGCAGCGGCGTTTGTGACCGAAGAAGCCCAGGCCGCCGACGGCCTTCCTGTCCTGTCCGAACTGCTGGCAAACTGCCTGCTCGCGGACCTCCCGGACGGAATTGCCGGCGTCGTCTCCGCTCTTGCTGAACGAACAGCGCTCCAGCAGGACGTTCCCCCGCTCCTGGAAACCGTCGCTCCTCTTGCCCGCACATGCCGGTACGGAAACGTGCGCGGGGTGGACGTGAGCGATGTCCGAAAGATCCTGGAGGCCACTGTCGTGCGCGCCTGCGTGGGCCTGCCGACAGCCTGCGCAGGTTTGGACGACGACGCTGCCACCGTCATGCGCCGGGCGATCGATTCAGCCCAGGACGGAATGTCCCTGTTACCGGACTTGCCCGTGGACGACTGGCATACCGCGCTCGCTGCGGTGGCCCATTCTGACCGGATCCACGGCTCTGTGGCAGGTCGCGCTCTACGGCTCCTGCTGGACGCCGGCCTGGTGGACGCCGACGACGTTGCGGCCAACCTGAGCCGCCGCTTGTCTGTCGCGGCCCCGGCACCGGAAGCCGCGGCCTGGTTGGATGGACTTCTGTCCGGCGATGCCACACTGTTGATCCACGATCGCCGCCTCCTTCAGATTGTGGATGAGTGGGTGGATGGCGTGCAGGACGAGGTTTTCGAGGACGTGCTGCCGCTCCTGCGCAGGACATTCTCGGCCTTCAGCCGCCCTGAGCGGCGAGAGATCGGTGAGCAGCTGAGCCGTTCCGGCGCCTCGCGGGACACCACGGCAGGCACAAGCTTTAACCTGGCTGCGGCAGGCCCGGCCATCAGGACGATGGCCCGCATTCTGGGGTGGGAGGAGATCGCATGACAGACGTCAACCCCGAGGACGCCAAGGTGCGCAACCGGCTGGACCGCTGGCGTCTGATGCTGGGCGGTAACGAGGCAGACGGCATTTCAAAAGCCGACGGCGAGCGCGTCCAACTCTCGGCCGATGATGCTCGGCGTGACCAAGCCCTTGAGGAGCTGTATGGCGAGGGCTCCACTCGCCGAGGCGGGCTCGGGGCCTCGAGTCCACGCGTGGCTCGGTGGCTCGGAGATATCCGCGGATATTTCCCCTCTTCCGTGGTCCAGGTGATGCAGGCTGACGCAATGGACCGTCTGGGGCTGCGGCAATTGCTCCTTGAACCCGAGATGTTGCGAACGGTCCAAGCGGATATCGCCTTGGTAAGCACGCTTGTTGGCCTGGGCAGGGTTATCCCCGAGCAGTCGCGCGAGACAGCAAGGTCTGTGGTTCGCCAAGTGACCAAGGAGCTTGAAGACCGCCTGCGGGCCAAAACGGTTCAGGCCGTCTCGGGGGCGCTGAACCGGTCCGCCCGGACCAGGCGGCCACGGCACAGGGATATTGACTGGAACAGGACCATTGCGGCCAACCTCAAGCATTACCAGCCCGAATACCGGACGGTTGTGCCCGAACAACTCCATGGCCATGCCCGGCGCAGCACGGAGATCCAGCGCGAGATCATCCTGTGCATCGATCAGTCAGGATCCATGGCGGAATCCGTGGTGTACTCCAGCGTCTTCGGTGCGGTGCTCAGTTCACTGCGTTCCGTGAGCACCCGTCTGGTGGTCTTCGATACTGAAGTCGTTGATCTGACTGAGGACCTGGATGATCCTGTGGATGTGCTGTTTGGGGTGCAGCTCGGTGGTGGTACCGACATCAACCGCGCCCTGGCCTATTGCCAGGATCAGATCACCAAGCCAGCTGAGACCATCCTGGTGCTGATCAGTGACCTTTACGAAGGTGGGATAGCCGAGGAGATGCTGCGCCGTGCCGCTTCGATTGTTGGCGCGGGAACTACCGTGATCGCCCTGCTGGCCTTGAGTGACAGTGGTCATCCTTCCTTTGACTCCAGCCACGCCGCAGCGCTCGCCGGGATTGGTGTCCCGGCTTTTGCCTGCACGCCGGACCTGTTTCCGGAGATGATGGCGGCGGCAATTGAGCGCCGGGACGTCAGCGAGTGGGCAGCGTCCCAAGGCATCCCAACCACACACGGGACGTAGCAAACTCTGAGGTAGCAAACTGTGCCCACGGGCTCTGGCGGACGCAGGGCAACGGGACGAGAATGGGCTTGTGGTCACCCCTCCCAGCGCTGGCGACGACACCATGAACGACGCCGCCAGAAAGATTCAACGTGTCTATCTCACGCTGACGCTGGGCAACACGGTGGCTGCTTCCTTCATCTGGGGTATCAACACGCTTTTCCTCCTTGACGCAGGCTTGAGCAACCTTGAAGCCTTCGCGGCCAACGCTTTCTTCACAGCCGGAATGGTCCTTTTCGAGATACCCACAGGCGTTGTCGCCGATGGCTGGGGCCGCCGCACGTCGTTCCTGCTTGGAACGATCACGTTGGCGGCGTCTACGTACTTGTACTACGTGCTCTGGCAGATTTCCGCACCGTTTTGGATGTGGGCGGTGGTGTCAGTGCTCCTCGGCCTCGGCTTCACGTTCTTCTCCGGAGCGGTGGAGGCCTGGCTGGTGGATGCTTTGCGCTTCTCCGGCTATGAAGGCGGCCTTGAAACCGTTCTGGGCCGCGGCCAGATGGTGCAGGGCGTGGCGATGCTGCTGGGCTCGGTGGCAGGTGGCGTGATCGCCCAAGTCACCAACCTTGGCGTCCCGTTCCTCATTCGGGTTTTCGTTCTGGTTGCCATGTTCGCCGTAGCGTTTGGGTTAATGCACGACGTCGGGTTCTCACCTGAGCGGTCCACTCACCCCCTCCGAGCCACCCGCGCAGTACTTTCTGCCTCGATCGAGAACGGCTTGAAAAACCCGCCCGTCCGGTACGTCATGCTGGCCGCTCCCTTTAGTGCCGGCGTCGGGATTTATGTCTTCTACGCCCTGCAACCATTCCTCCTTGACCTGTATGGCGACCCGCGGGCCTATTCCATTGCTGGTCTAGCCGCCGCAATTGTGGCGGGCTCGCAAATCCTGGGCGGCTGGCTTGCGCCCCATGCCCGGCGTTTGTTCCATAAACGAACCTCGGTGCTGATCCTTGGCGGTCTGGCTGGATTCGTGATCCTGGTCGTCCTCGGCTTCACCCGGATCTTTTGGTTGGCACTGGTGCTGCTGGCACTCTGGGCCGTGGTGGGGTCCGCAGCAACTCCAGTCCGGCAGGCGTACGTCAATGACATGATCCCCTCGAAGCAGCGGGCCACGGTCCTGAGCTTCGATTCGCTCATGGGATCCAGCGGCGGAGTGGTGGTTCAGCCACTCCTTGGCCGTGGCGCTGACCTCTACGGCTACCCGGCCTCGTTGGCCATGGCGGGCATTATTGAGCTCATTTCGGTGCCGTTCCTGCTGGCCAGCCGTAGGCAGGGGGCATCCGCAGACCGTGCGAACACCGAAGCCGTTCAGTCACCTTGAGCCGGGAGCGGCGTCAACAAGGCGTCCTGAAGCTCGGCGGTCACGCCTGGAGGTACATCGAGGTCCACGGCCAGGGCAAGAAGTGCGCGGCTGAAGTAGTTCCTGGCCGTGGCAGCGAGAGTGATGTCGGCGATCTCCCGGTCGCTGAAGCCCACATCGCGAAGGTGCTGCGTGTCGTCGTCGTTCATTGCGGCCGCATCGGTGCTGAGCCTGACCGCGTAGTCCATCATCGCGACTTCCTCCGGGGGCAGCCCGGCATCCCTGTAGTCCCGGGCGACAGCGAGTAGTTGCTCCTCATCAATGATGGCCAACGTCTTCTTCCCATGGGCCAACCGGCAGTGGGAGGAACCGATAGCCTGGGCGGCGGCGAGTGTCACAAGTTCGTATCGTCGCAAACCCAGCGATGAGACGATTGCCTTAACCAGCGCCTGCCATGCCTTGTACGCCTCCGGGTTGATGCTCATAGCCTTCGTGTGGCTCGGAACATAGCCCATCGACTGCAGATCGGCTTGGTAGATTTCGGCGGTGAGGCCTGTGGCCTCGGACTCGGATGGCACCTTGAGTATGGACATGGGCGCTATTGTGGCCCCCGGTCAAGGGAATGTAAATGAGGCGGAAAGTCCATCGGAATGACAGAGTGGGACTTCACCGTGAATTGTGGTGGAACCCAATACTGAAAGCGTGGACAAGTAATGATCTCCCTCCGGCAGGATTCCCAAGGCTTCATCCGAATGAGCCGGCATTTTCCCGCCAGCGCCTCCGTGTCCATCACCTTTGCCGACGGCACCCAGAAGGTTTTCCAGGGCCAGCGGCTCAACGAAATCTTCGACGACGCCTTGGCCGCGTTCCGGGCAGGAAATAACCTCGACGGCAAGGGCTTCGATCGGGGACCAAAAAAGAAGGTCCAGCAGGGTATCGAGTTCGTGCCCATCAGCCCTGACATGGCGTAAATTGCGCTGGGGCGGGTTCATATCTGCCTGGGTTTTACTGTTTACCGGGTTTTACCGGTTACCTGAGGCGTGACTGACGCAAAAGGGCGTCCATGGCCTGGCTTCGAGCCGCCCTTCGGGAATGGCGACACCACAAATCGCGCATATACCGTACGTTCCATCCGAAATCCGCTGCAATGCGGCTTCAATCTGCTCCAGGCTGATACGGCTCTGGTCCAGCAGCGCCGAGGCCTGTGAGAGCTCGAAGGCGATGGTTGTGCCTTCAGGATCATGCTCGTCGTCGACGTTCGAGTCCTGGCGGGCAAGGCTGACTCCCGTGATGTCGCTGCGCAGCGCCTTCAGCAGCGCAAGCTTCCGGGCGCGTTCCTCCTCCAGGAGAACCCGGAACCGCTCGACGTCGTGCATGTGAGCAAGCCTACTCATCACCTTCAACCTCGTGGTATGAACAAGGCCCTGGCTGGACAATCCCCTGCTCTGGACAAGCCGTGGGGTGTGATGCCCTAATAACGTCATGGGGAACTACGCGCGCCATCCCGGAGTCGATAGTTACATGGACGCCCTCCCGGACTGGCAAAAAGCAGTTTGTGAGGAACTGCGGGACGTGATCCACGAGGCAGAACCGGACATCGTGGAGACGATCAAGAGACGGGTTCAGCCGTACTTTGTCCTGGAGGGAAACGTCTGCGCGTTGCTCGCGGCCAAGAACCACGTCAACCTCTTTCTCTACGACGGCGCTATTGTTCCTGACCCTGCCGGGATCATTACAGCCGGGCACGATAACAAGACTGGCCGAATGATCAGCTTTTACGTCGATGACGAAGTACCTACGAAGCCCCTGATTGAGATGCTGCGACAGATTGCCGCCAACAATCGCGCAGGTGGGTGGCGGAAGATCAAAAACGACAGGAAGTTTGGGGACTGACCATGAGGTTGAACGAAACGATTGCCCGCCTCCGGGCGGCCCACCTCATGGTCCGCGACGCCAAGGAGTGGGACGAGCTGTCCATGAACCTGTGGGCGGCCTACGACGCCAACGACGAAGAACTCATTGAGCAGTTGCGGTCACCGTTCCTGCAGTCCTGGCGGACCGTCACGCGTTACGTGCTCCGTGACACGTTCGACGCAGCAGGCATCACGGTCGGCGAGCCAACGCATCCATGGGGAATTGCGACGCTTTCCGCGAAAGGAGCCAGCTGCGAGCCACTCCTCTGCCGCACTGAAGGATTCCAACTACTCACGTTTGCCGAAATACTGTCCAGCTATTCGGATTCGCTGGAGCCGTTGTTCACGGCTGCCGGGCAGGCGGACCGCTGATCAACGTGGGTATGTACTCCAGCAGCTGTAGTTGACCATCGAAAGTCCTGCTGTTCACCATTTCAAGGGAGACGTCAGGATACCCGTCATAAATCCGCTCCCTGCCGGTGCGGCCTGTGATCACGGGGAAAACAACAATCCTGTATCGGTCCACGAGTCCGGCCGTCAACAAGGAGCGGCAGAGGCTGAGGCTTCCCAGAGTGGTCARGGCGCCGGTCCGGGTCCGCTTCAGCTCCTTGACAGCTTCCACCGCATCACCGCTCACCAGTTCAGAATTCGGCCAGGCCAGCGGTTCCTGAAGAGTGGACGAGAAGATAATCTTTGGCAYGGCCGCCAGGCCGGTCAATGCCGCTCCCTCTTCCTCGGAGAACCCGGAGTCTTCGCCCGCGGCCTGCTCCGACATGCTTGACATCACCCGGTAGGTGTTGGCGCCCATAAGTGTGGTGAACTCCTTCTTCCCTTCCTCCTCGAGCCAGGCAAGGTATTCCGGGGATTCCAGTCCCCACCAGCCGGGCCAGCCCTCGGCGGAGGCATACCCGTCCAGGGATATGATCAAGTCCACCGTCAACTGCGCTGATGTCGCTTCTGTAGTTGGCTCGCCCATGGCTGCTCCTTACGGGATTTCGGGTGTGCCTAGCATTGTCCTCCCGAAAGACGGTTTGCACCACGACTCACGTGCTCCTGATCTGGTCCAAACTCTCACGCAGTCCGATCACCGGAATTTCAGGGAAGGCGGCACGTTCCACCGCTGGATTGAAGGACGCCTCTCCCGATTCCATCCACAGGGCCGCCCTCGCCATCCGGGCCATAAACGGCGAAATCGGAGGTGCGACGGCGGCCATCACCCGTAAGGCTGCCACTGGTATCCGTTGGACCGAACCCTTTCCGGCGTGCGCGAGGATAGCTTCCGCGAGCGTGTTGAAGGGGTGCGTTTCGGACCCCCACTCAACGGTCCTTCCACGCAAGGAGGGATCCGAAAGCGCCAACAAAACAGCGGCAGCAGCGTCCGGCGTCGACGTAAATGTCACAGGTGCCCGTCCCGAACCGAAGACAAGCACCCTGCCCTTCGTGTGAAGGGGCTGGCTCATTGAATCGAGGAACTGCTCAAGGTTCGCTCCCATTCGGATCGCCGTCCACGCCATGCCCGAGGCCTTCAGCGCTTCCTCCGCTGCGTATTTCATGCGCAGGAAATCCAGAGGGGCATCCGGAGCTGCCCCATGCATCGACATCATGACCACATGCTCCACGCCCGCCCGGGATGCGGCATCGATGAGCCGCAGTGCGCCGTCGCGGTCCACACTGCGCGGGCTGCCGCCCCTTTTAAGCCCAAAGCCCGACGCCGCGAACACCACCTGGCTGCACCCGGCAACGGCCCGCCCGCAGTCCGTGCCTGAGGCGAGGGACCCACGTACAAGCTCGACGCCGTCGATCGTCTTCCCGGGGAACGGCTGGGATTCGCCCCTGGCCATGACCCGCACCGAGGCCCCCCGCCCAACCAGCTCCCCTGTAAGGCGTGAACCCAGGCGGCCTGTGCCGCCTACTACGAGGATCATGACCCCTGCGATGTCGGAAGTACGGCCCCAGCCTGAAGACCCGCGCCCGCAGTGGCCTGGACGGCGTCGTCGATGTCACCTGAAGTACGTTCCACAGGTTCGAGATAGAAACGCACGGAGGCGATTCGCTCCTGGCGCACTGTAAAGATCGCGACGCCGGTAAGTTCCACCGGCATGGCATCGCGCCTGGTGCCCCGGGCGCGCCATTCCACCCAAATGGTTCCGTGCTTGCCTTCTGCGGCGTCGGCGATTGCCGGTGTGAGATCGGGGATGCCGGCAAAAAGGCTGGTCCAGTTGGCGCGGACCTGGGCGCTGCCGGTGAAATTCCGTTCGGGATGAATCGGCGTGATGTTGACGTAGTCGTCGGCGAATTCGGCGACCAAAGCGTCAAGGTCGTGGCGTCCGGAAGCTGCGAACATCCGGCGAACGGGTCCTTCCGGAAGGCGCTCAAGTCCCTCCACGGTTGCCATGGTGACTCCTTGGTGCCCCGCAATTTTCCCCTCACGGGCGGGCAGGGCTGGTATCTTGAATTCAATACAGTTCTCTGTATTGATTGGAGTCTAGAAGTCATGACAACCGGAATCAAGAGTCCCGGCGGAACATCCGGGACTCAACGCAGCTACGATGCAAGCCGTCGCCGCCAAGCAGCCGAGGCATCCCGGCTCACTATCCTTGCGTGCGCCCGGGAACTGTTTCTCCTGCACGGTTTCGGCGCAACCACCATCGCCGAAATTGCCGGTGCGTCCGGGGTGTCGACGGAGTCCATCTACAAGAACTTCGGTGGCAAAGCCGGCCTCGTCCGGGCCCTCCACGAGCAGAGCCTCCTCGGCAAGGGCGGCGCGCCTGCCGAACAGCGCTCAGACCTCGCACAAGTAAGGGCAGATGACCCGCGGGAACTGATGGAGCAGTTCGGCCGGTTCACTGCAGAAGTCAGTCCACTTTCGACGCCGATCATCCTGCTCATCCGCGACGCCGCCGCAACAGGGGATGCCGACATGGCCAACCTCCTGAAGGACGTCGACGACGCCCGCCATCGCCGGATGCTGCACAACGCGCGCCAACTGATTGCCCGCGGCCTGCTTCGTCCGGGCTTGTCCCCGGAAGAGGCCRCCGACGTCATGTTCGCGTGCACCACCCCCGAACTGTTCGAGAGCCTCGTCCTGAAACGAGGGTGGAGCGCAGAGCAGTATGGCCGGTTTGTCGCCTCAACGCTGACTGCAAACCTGCTCTGACCTGCAAAGCTACTCTGACACGTCACGTCGAAGGACCGCCCGGCTGGGAAGACCCGCCCCTGACGTGCAACGCTTGTCCCATGGACCTGGAAATCTCGCCCTCCCTCACGATTCCGGCCTCGGAACTCGGCTGGCGGTTCTCGCGTTCATCAGGACCGGGCGGTCAACACGTCAACACGACCGACAGCAGGGCTGAGCTTTTCTGGAACGTAGCCATGTCGGAAGCGTTGACAGAAAGCCAAAGGGAGATCCTGCTGCGTCGACTGGAGAAGCGACTCGTCGACGGAGTCATCACAGTTACAGCCTCCGAGCAGCGCTCGCAGTTACGCAACCGCGAGAGCGCCCTGGCCAAGCTCGCTGACATTGTGGTGGCCGGCCTTGCCCCAAGGACTGTGCGCAGGGCAACGAAACCCACACGCGGGTCTGCCCAGCGGCATCGCGCGGCAAAAGTACAGAGGGCGGCAACCAAACAGCAACGACGGCGGCCCTCGCCTGAGTGACGAGCACTGGAATGACGAGTGCCTGAGTGACGCGCGCGACTGTGTGATGAAGCCGGTCCAGCCCGGGCGCTTGGGCTCACCTCTTTTGGCAATTGGTCGGGGATGGCAGCATACAGTCATGTCATCCATCCAGCGCATCAGGCCCGAGGGGCTTGTCTCCAGCCCCGCATTCAGCCACGTAGCCATCGTGCCTCCAAACGCCACCACCATCTACGTCGGCGGCCAGAACTCGGTCGACAGTGGCGGTTCGCTTATCGGCGAAGGTGATGTTGGAGTGCAATCTGCCCGCGCCTTGGCGAACGCAAAGACCGCGCTGGCGGCTGCCGGGGCAACCCTCAGCGATGTTGTGCAGTGGACGGTTCTCTTCGTGGACGGTGCCGACCTCGCGGCAGGGTATGGGGCCATCGCGGCAGACCTCGCCGCCGACGAGCCGCCCCTAGTGACAGCAGCGTTTGTGTCCCGTTTGGGCGTTCCCGGGGCGCTGGTGGAGATCAGTGCGGTAGCCGCCGTCGAGCGGTAAGAACAAGACTGCACTCAAAGTGCAGTATTATGCCTTATGACCACAATCAAAGGCCGAATCCCCCCGTGGCTCCTGACCGTCGCAGCAATGTTCTCCATCCAGCTCGGCTCCGCCCTCTCACTGGGGTTGATGCCAACGTTGGGTCCCCTCGGGACAGCATGGCTGCGCCTGAGTATGGGAGCCCTCATCCTGCTGGCACTGGCCCGTCCACCCCTGAAGACCCTGCGACTTCGTGACGCTCCGGTGGTTGTTGGCCTCGGCGTCGCCACCGCAGTAATGTCGGTGACGTTTCTTGCCGCCATGGAACGCATTCCCATGGGAACAGCGGTTGCCATTGAATTCCTCGGACCGCTTACGGTTGCAGCCTTGCGGGGCCGCGGGGTCCGTTCCTTGATCCTGCCGGCAACGGCACTGGCAGGCGTCGTGCTACTCACCGAACCGTGGGCAGGCCACGTGGACCTGCTGGGAGTTGGTTTTGCGGCGATGGGCGCAGTGGGGTGGGCCATCTACATCCTTTTGACCCAGCGGGTGGGTGATCGCTTCAATGGAATCGGGGCCCTCGCCCTGACCATTCCGATTGCAGCTGTAGCCGCGGCACCGTTTGGACTGCCGCAAGCCATAGGCCACATCACGTGGGAAACCGTGGCCGTTGCCGCGGCCTTGGCAGTGCTGATACCGGTTCTGCCCTACATTCTGGAAATGTTTGCCCTCCGCCGCATGACACACACAGCATTCGGGACTCTTCTGGCTATGGAACCAGCCATCGGCGTGCTGCTCGGCGCGATCGTCCTGCGTCAGTTGCCATCGATGCTGCAACTCGCAGGCCTCTTGCTCGTCATTGTCGCAGGTGCCGCGGCCCAGCGCGGCGGACGCCGCCAACAGCAACCCGTCGTACCGGCTCCTCTTCCAAAGAGGGGACGTACCGCGGGCGTTTGAACATGGTTGTCAGCATTTTTGGGCGTTTCGTCATCCTTGGCGGGCGATTCGCTTCTAGGGAACTGACACTCCTGGAACCGAGGCTTAAAGGACAGCACCACCGCCCTACCAAGGAGATCACGTGACTACCTACAATCTGGCCCTCATCGGTTTCGGAGGCGTCAACCGCGCTTTGGCCGAACTCATCCGTGACGAACCCCAGCGATTTGCCTCGCTCGGATTCGAGCTTCGCGTCGTGGCCATCACCGATCTTGCCTTCGGCTCGCTCGTCCAAGGAGACGGGATCGACCTTACGGCCGTGCTCGCGATGCCCCGCGGGGCCTCGTTCGAGGGACTGCCAGGTGGCAGCCCGGATCCCCGCAACGAAGACGTCATCAAGAACAGCCCGGCCGACATCGTCGTTGAGGCTACCTTCACCAGTCCGATCGACGGCGAACCGGCAGTTTCGCACGTCAAATGGGCCATCGAGTCCGGCAAGCATGTGGTGACCACCAACAAGGGTCCTGTGGCGTTGCACGGCCGGGAACTGGGCCAGCTTGCAGCAAACAATGGTGTCCGTTTCGAATACGAGGGCTCAGTCATGAGCGGCACGCCCGTCATTCGACTCGCACACAAAATGCTGGGCGGCCTCGAATTGAACTCCGTTCAAGGCATCCTGAACGGAACCAGCAATTACGTCCTGGGTCGGATGGAGGCCGGGCTGGCCCTGGACGAAGCCATTGCCGAAGCCCAGGAGCGTGGATACGCCGAAGCGGATCCCACTGCAGACATCGGCGGCTCGGATGTCCGGTTGAAGGTCGCCATCCTGGCCAATGAGCTGCTCGGTGCCACCATCCACCCCAATGATGTTCAAACCACAGGCATTCAGGACATCAAGGGTGATGACGTCGCCCAAGCCCTGGCCAATGGCCTCCGCTGGAAGCTCATCGGCGAAGCCCGCCGCGAGAGCGATGGCAGCATCGTTGCTACTGTCCAGCCCACCGCCCTCCCGGCAGACCACCCGCTGGCTGGGATTTCCGGTGCCACCAACGCCGTATCCTTCAGTACGGATTTGCTGGGGGCCGTCACGGTATCGGGCCCTGGAGCCGGGCGCGTGGAAACTGCCTATGCCCTCATCTCCGACATCATCTCCGTCGACGAATTCGCCAAAGGAGCGGTCCGTGCCTGAAACAGCCATTGCCCACTCCACAACGGCAGTCGCTACCAGTGACCTGGTGGTGTACGACAAATTTGACGGTTCCGTCCTGGCAACCCTTCCCCAGTGCACCGAGGCAGACGTACGCGTCGAACTCATCCACGCCGCTGCGTCCGCTCCGGCAGCGGCAGCCATGCCCCGCCATGAGCGCGGGCGGATTCTGGATACCGCTGCTGACCTGCTCCAGCAACGGGCGGAGAAAGTGGCTGGGCTAATCGTCGCCGAGGCCGGGAAGACCATCACGCAGGCACTCAAAGAGGTCTCCCGTGCAGTCAACACGCTCAAGCTGTCCGCCGCGGAAACCCGCCGTAACGTTGGCGAAGTAGTTCCCTTCGACTCCTTCGCTGGCTCGGAAAACCGCCAGGGATGGTTCACCCGTGAGCCGTTGGGGCTTATCGCTGCCATCACCCCTTACAATGACGCCCTGAACCTGGTGGCGCACAAGCTGGGGCCGGCGATTGCCGGGGGGAACACCGTCATCCTCAAGCCGTCCCAGCTGACACCCTTGACGGCCATTCTCCTCGTGGACCTGTTGCGCGAGGCAGGCCTGCCGGCGGAGTTCGTCACTGTTGTCCTGGGCGACCGCAGCATCGCGCAAACCATCATCTCCTCCAAACTGGTTCGCATGGTGTCCTTCACGGGCGGCTTTTCCACGGGCCGCGCCATCGCCGCCAACGCCGGCATCAAGCGCCTGTCCATGGAACTTGGCGGCAACGCGCCCGTCATCGTGTTCGACGACGCGGACCTTCCCGCCGCCGTCGAGGCCAGTGTTTCCGGTTCCTTCTGGGCCGCTGGACAGAACTGCATCGGCGCCCAGCGGATCCTCGTTCAGCGGTCAGTCTTCGACGCCTTCCTTCACGCCTTTGTTGCCCAAACGGCCGCCCTGACTGCAGGCGATCCCCGCAGCGAGCAGACCGACGTCGGACCCATGATCAGCGTCGCGTCTGCCGCTGAAGCGAAGCGTAAGATCGACGAGGCAGTGTCGGCCGGTGCGCGACTGCTCACCGGCGGCATTTTGGATGGCGCGCTCCTGACGCCTGCTGTCCTGACCGGAGTCCCGCGCAACTGCGCGGCGTGGAGCGAAGAATTGTTCGCACCCGTGGTCCTGGTGGAACCGTTCGACTCCGCCGAGGAAGCCATCGAACTGGCCAACGACAGCGAATACGCCTTGCAGGCCGGGGTTTTCACCAAGGACCTGGCCCGTGCGCTGGCCACCGCCAAGGCAATCGACGCAGGCGGAGTGATGATCAACGATTCTTCGGACTACCGGCTAGATGCCATGCCTTTTGGCGGTTCGAAATACGGCAGCATGGGCAGGGAAGGCGTCCGCTTCGCCTACGAGGAAATGACGCAGCCCAAGGTCATAGCGATCACTTCATGACGATCGTCTGACGTTACCGTCAATCAATCAGGCTGTGCCGATCCGGCGTTGCCTAACCACCTTGGTTCCGCAGCGCCGGAACCAGTTAAGCCCAGCATGGTTCACGCCGTCTCAGCACGCTGCCTTAACGAGGCGCCTGCCTGTCGATGACTGTGGAGAGGGACAAGGCGGTGGTGATGTCGCGGACTCCAGGAAACTCTGAGACCTGCCTCCAGATTTCCTGGATTCGTGCGGCGTCCGGGGCCTCAACCCTGACCACGATATCCAGTTCGCCGCTGACAACATCGCAAGTTGCGATTTCAGGAATTGCCTTGAGCCCGGCAATCACGTCCCCGCCCCGCATCCTGTCATGCCGTTGGATCAGAAGCACGGCATTGACCGTGGGCGTACCTTCTCCGGCCGATTCCTTGATGGTGTATCCGTGGATATACCCGTCCCGTTCAAGCCGCTCAATCCGTTGCCGCACCGCGTTGCGGGAGAGCAGCACCTTCTCCCCCAGCTGGGCAAGGCTGATACGGGCATTGCGCCGCAGCTCGGCCAGAATCTGCGCGTCTATCTCGTCACGTGGACTCTTCGGCACGGACGCTCCTGTCTGAGGGATGTGAACATGTGTTTGGGCGTCCTTCGATGCAGGAATGCCGCCGCGGCAAGCGTGTCCAGCAAATTGGCCGGTACAAACATATCCCATTGGTGTATTGCTTCTTGGACTGGTTGGCAGGGATATTGCCCACTGCCCTCTAAGTGCATTATGCTGCATTGATGGAAGAAAACATCGCATCGCTCGCCTCAGCTATTGGCGGACGGGTTAAACAGGAGCGCCAGGCACGTCACTGGACCCTGGATCAACTGGCCGAAGCTGCCGGCGTCAGCCGACGCATGCTCATCAATGTGGAACAAGCAACCATGAACCCCAGCGTCGGCACTCTTCTGAGGATCAGCGCCGCGCTCGGTGTAGGTCTGCCGGACCTGGTCCAGTCCCCCGAGCCCAAGGGAGTCAAGGTGACACGAAAGGGTGAAGGTGCCCTGCTGTGGAGCAGTGCAGCAGGCGGACGCGGAGTACTCGTTGCGGGAACGGAACCGCCGGAAGTGATGGAACTTTGGGATTGGACCCTCGGGCCCGGAGACCAGCACGCCAGTGAGCCTCATACGCCTGGTACCAAGGAACTCCTGCAGGTTCTGCAAGGCACCGTTACCGTCGTCGCCGCAGAGCAGACGGTCGTCCTGGAGACCGGCGACTCGCTGTCTTTCCCGGGAGACGTAGCCCATTCCTACGGCAACAACGGTCCTGACGCAGCAAGGTTCTCACTCGCTGTTTTTGAACGTGGAGTGGGATCGGCGCATCGGGAGGCGAATAATGCTTAGCGTTGAATCCCTCCAGGAAATTCTCCACGCAGCCCACGTTGAACCCGCCGTCTTCGAACTTCAATCGGACTACCAGGCCCTCTTGATCGCCGTCGATGGTCTCGTGCCGGGTCCCAGCGATGATGCCAGCGATGCCCTGCTAAATCACGCGGAAACGGCAGCCCGGACGGCGCTCAGCGACCAGAAGGTCGAACACCTCCCGCATGTTGCCGCGTGGCGGAAGGCCTACCAATCCTTCGGAGCAAAGCCCAACCGCACCCGCAACAGCCTTGAGGCACTGCTTCGACGGGCTGATGCCGGCCTGCCCAGGGTCAACAGGCTCACGGACCTCTACAACGCCGTATCCGTAGTGCACCAGATTCCGCTCGGCGGCGAAGACCTTTCCAGTTACAGTGGGGCGCCACGGCTGATCCGTGCAACGGGCCAGGAGCCGTTCGACACGGTTTCCAGCGGAGAGCCCACGGTCGAACACCCCGATGAAGGGGAAGTTGTATGGTGCGACGACGACGGCGTCACTTGCCGACGCTGGAACTGGCGCCAGGGCCGCCGCACACAACTGCGGGACGATACAACCTCGGCGTTGTTCATTCTTGATGCCCTCGCACCCGTGACCACCGAGGATCTCCTTGCCGCCGGCGAGGACCTCACCACGCACCTGTGCCTCCTGGGACCGGAGGTCGTATCCGCCCAGCGGCTGATTGACGCCGGCACACTCCAGCACTGGCCTCTGTCGCATCAACCACGTCAGATCAGCTGAGAGGAGCCGGTCCTGCCGTTTGGGCACGCTCACGACGCCGGTCAACCAGGGAAGCGCTCACGGCCACCGCGATGAGTGCGGACGCCAAAAGCAAGGGCAGGTGTGTCATGGGTACAACCATGGCCCCTGCCAATGCTGTGCCGGCAGAACCTGCAGTGATCTTCAGGGCACCGATCCACACGAAGACCTGGCCGCGCGCGCCAGCTGGTGCATATTCGCTGCGCGCGGCCAGTGTCGCAGCGAAAAAGCAGGAGTTGAGCACTCCGGCCAAGGAGTAGACCACTACCGCTGCCGGAAACATCCCGGCGAAGGCTGCCCCACACAGCGCAATTCCAACAGCAGCTCCCAGCCAGGACATGAGGTGGTCCGCTTCGCTTCGCAGGGGGCGGATCATGAGGCCGGCGGATCCGAGAAGTCCGCCGAGACCATATGCGGCCGTCAGGACTCCTGCAGCAGCTGGCTCGACTCCGAGTTCTGCAGTCGAAGCCACCGCTGTGATCGGCAACGCGGCGACCGACAGCGCGATGCTGACCGTCAGGTAGAGCGTGCGCCGCAAGGGTCCGGTGGATAGCATCATCAGCAATGTGCGGCCCGGGCGCGGTACCTCCGAGGGAACCGATGCTCGAGGAGAAGAAGGCAAAAGCCTGACGAGAGCGGCGGCGACAAACGTTAATCCGGCAAGGATCAATGCCGCCAGTGCCGGATTCGCCCAGGCCGAGACAGCTGCGACCAACGAGGGACCGATGGTACCGCTGATGCCATATGTCGCTACATCCCATCCGTGTGCGCGCCGCTGGCTGGTTCTGTTCCTCCCGGCGATCGCAGAGAGCCTGCTGCTGATGCCGCCTGTCAGTAATGGACCCACCAATCCGGACGCAATGAGCAGTAGAGCCGGAACGATTGGAGGAGTCAGCGGGTACAGCAGGACAGCTGCTGCCAAGGTAACGCCGTGCATCAGGCACGCCCAAGCGATCACTGTCCTGCCGTCCCGGGCGGTGTCGAGTGTCCTGGCAACGAACGGACCGAAAAGGTGCGGTGCCGTGATGCAGGCGCCCAATATTCCGGCCAGCCAACCCGGTGCCCCGCTGGTTGTCACAAGCAGGACAATAGCGACAACCGCACCCCCATCGGCGCTGCGGGCCAGGGTGGCTGCAACGACATAGCGGGCCAACCCACCCGGCGATGTCTGCTCACCCGTAGTTGCGCTGCTGGTTTTGCGCCCGTCGATGAGGCTCATGTCCCCTCCAATCCACACTGGCGGATGGCAGCGGCAACTCTGTTGCGTCCTTCGGGATCCAGGCCACGCAGCGGCAAGGGCAAGGCTGAGGATGGAATGAGCCCGAGGTCTTCGGCCAGTGCCGCGGTGACCCGGAGGCTCCCGTAGGTTCGGAACAGGGACCAGAGGGGTTCCAGCGCCGCGGAGGCTGCCATCGCATCATCGCGCCGACCAGCCAACGCGTGATCGACTATTTCGCGGGCCTGACGGGGAAGGATCCCGCCGATCACCGAGTACCAGAGGTCGCAGCCAGCAAGCAGTGCTTCGGCGGCAATCCAATCTCCGCTGATACCCACAAATGTTTGCTCGGGCAAAGCTGCGCGGAGCTTGCCGAGCCTGGTGGCAATGTCGGGTGCAGCCGGCGGCGGAATCTTGATGGATGCGATTCCCGGGATACGGGCGATCCGGGCGTGCAGCTCGTCGGTGAAGGTAAAGCCCGTTGTGCCGGGGTTGTCATACACAACGATCGGAAGGTCTGACTCCGACGCAACGTCCTCAAACAGACCGAAAACCTCCGCTTCCGACAGGCGTTGATAGGACACCGGGGCCAAGAGCAATGCCGAGGCGCCTGCGGTATGTGCATCGCCGGCAAGCGTGAGGACGTCGCTGGTACGCAAAGCCCCAACACCAGCCAAAACTGGCACGCCACCCGCAGCTTCTACGGACGTTTCAAGGACCATGCGGCGTTCTTCACGGGAGAGATAAGCGTAGTTTCCAGTCGAGCCAAGAACACCGAGTGAATCCACACCGGACTGCGCCGCGCGCGCCACCAGCCGGGCAACGGCGTCCAGATCGACACTTTCATCGCTCATGGGTGTGAGGGGGAATGCGCTGAGGCCGTTGAACACTGGAGTCCTGCTTTCTTGTGGCTGTGGCCGGGCGCGAACACAGCAAATGGGTGACTACGCGTCTCATGCTGCCAAAGGTCTTGGTCCTACACTAGGTCCAAGAAAGAACAACTCTGGAGGTCCAATGAGCGAATCGGAAATACCCATCGAGCTCGACAGGAAGCGTCCGGCCTCCTTGTCCGCCCAGGTTGCAAGCCAGCTCCGTACCGCCATCCTCAGCGGACTCCTGCAGCCTGAGCACACGCTCCCCGCCACCCGCCGGCTGGCCACGGACTTAGGGGTTTCCCGTGGTGTGGTGGTGCGGGCCTTCGAGCAACTCTCCGGGGAAGGGTTCCTGGAAAGCAGCGGTACTGGCGGGACCAAAGTAGCGGTCCGGCCGGACATCCAACAGCGTCCCACTGAAGAGAAAGCGCAGAGCAGCAGCCCTGCCAGCGCCGAGGTGATTGACCTGACCCCGGGCCGCCCCTCGGGATCGCCGTTCCAGGACAGGGAGTGGCGCAACGCGTGGAGAAAGGCCTTAGCGGAGCAAGGAAACACGCATCTACCGCCGGCCCTTGGAACGCTGGACCTTCGGGAAGCCGTGGCCGGTCACCTGGCGGTGTCCAGGGGCCTGGCCGTAGACCCGGAGGACGTCATCATTACGGCCGGCACCAGTGATGCGCTGCACCTCGTAGTGGCCATGCTTCGCGGCAAGACGAACAATCCGCGCATCCTGGTTGAGGACCCGGGCTACCCCACGGCGCGACGCGTGATGAGCGCGGCTGGTGCCCAACTTCAGCTGCTTCCCGTGGACCAAGACGGCCTGAAGAGCTCCCAACTCGCAGGACTCAACGCCATTCCCGACGCCGTCCTCATCACCCCCAGCCACCAGTACCCTCTTGGTGGCAGGATGGCAGTCCAGGAACGGCTCGGCCTGCTGAAGTGGGCGGACCGCCATGGCGTGCTGGTGCTGGAGGACGATTACGACAGCGAATTCCGTCACAGCAGAATGCCCCTGCCGGCCGTCGCATCCTTGCCCGCAGCTGCCGACGTCGTACTTCTCGGAACGTTCTCAAAGAACCTGAGTCCTTGGCTGCGCTGCGGATATCTGGTGGTCCGGGGCGCAGCCGGACAACGCCTCAAGGCAATGCGTGAAGCGTTGGACACTCCGGTTGCCGGGGTCCTGCAGTCGGCCCTCGCCTATTACCTTCAGGGCGGTGGACTCTCCCGTCACATTGCCCGCGCCCGGAGGGAATATTCGCACCGCCGTTCCCTGCTCATTGAGCGCTTAGGCGCGCGGACAGATGTGGAGCTTGCAGGCCTCGACGGCGGATTGCATGCAGTGATCCGCTTCGAACAGCCTGACGCAGCGGACCTGGCTGCGAAGGCGCTGGAACGCGGCGTGCGGGTCATCCCTTTGGCCGGATATTACGCCGAGCGCCCACCGGTGAACGGATTGGTCATCGGGTATGGCGCAGTGTCCGACCTCCAGTTGTCCAAAGCCCTCACCATCCTTGGAGCCCTACTCGACGAGCATCCGTAAACCAGGAGATTGTTGCCTGTCGTCGCTTTGAAGCTGTTGCCGGCAAAGACTCCTCTCAGCGCCGAGGAATATTGCGGAGGTTGCTCCGGGCCATGCTCACAGCTTCACCGGCGCCCCGGTTCAAGACCACTTTGGACATGGCCGTCGCGAAACCGATGACTTGTTGCCCGGAAATCTTCGGCGGGATGGAGAGCGCATTCGGATCAGTGATGAGCTCCACCAGCGAAGGACCCGGGTGGGCGAACGCCTCCCGATACGCTTCCTCGATATTCGCAGGATCTGTCACCCGGACAGCATGGAAGCCCAAGGCCTTCGCAACGGCGGCGTAGTTGGCGTCAGGCACATCAACGCCGAAATCGGGCAGCCCGTCCACCAACATTTCGAGCTTGACCATGCCCAGGGTTGAGTTGTTGAAGACGACTACGTTTACCGGCAGTTGATGTGCGGCCACGGTAATGAGCTCACCAAGCAGCATGGACAAGCCACCGTCGCCCGAGACAGAAACCACCTGGCGCCCGGGATAGGCCACCTGTGCACCGATCGCGTGCGGAAGGGCGTTGGCCATGGACCCGTGAAGGAAGGAACCGATCAGCCGGCGCGTGCCCAGCGGGTTGATATAGCGAGCCGTCCAGACGTTGCACATTCCGGTATCGGCAGTGAAGATGGCGTCATCCGCCGCCACTTGGTCCAGCAGGGAAGCAGCATACTCAGGATGAATGGGCTGTTTCTTTTCGACTTTCCGTGTGTACGCGCCCACTGCCTTGTTCATCAGGCGGTCGTGTTTCTTCAGCATTTGGTCCAGGAAGCGGCGGTTCTTCTTCGGATTTACCAACGGCAGAAGGGCGGTCAGAGTAGGCAGGACGTCGCCGTGAACGGCAATGTCGACGTCGGTCCTCCTCCCCAGCCGCTGCGCCGCGCGGTCAACCTGTGCCGTCCGTGTGTCCGGCAGGAATTGGTCGTAGGGAAAATCGGTACCCAGGAGGATCAGCAGATCAGCGTCCTCGATGCCCTCCGCCGCCGCACCGTAGCCGAGAAGACCGGTCATACCGATGTCGAACGGGTTGTCGTACTGGACGAAGTCCTTGCCGCGCAGTGAGTGGCCAATCGGAGCATTGACCAACTCCGCCAAAGCAATGAGTTCGTCGTGGGCTCCCTCGACGCCCGCCCCCGCGAAAATGGCGACCTTACCGGCGTCGTTGATGGCGTCAGCCAGTTCCTGGACGCTCGACTGGTCCGGGATCAGGCGCGCAGGCCGGAAGATGGCGGGCAACGGCGTCGGCGCGGTGGCTTCAAGCCCGGCGATATCGCGGGAAGAGTCACGACGGCGACCCCTCCAAGGGCTACAGCGTTCTGGATAGCGCTGTGCATCACGCGGGGCGCCTGCTCGGCGGTGCTGATCAGTTCCGAATAGACCGAGCATTCAGTGAAGATCCGGTCGGGATGGGTTTCCTGGAAGAATCCGCTGCCGATCTGCTTGCTGGGGATGTGCGAAGCGATGGCAAGGACCGGCGCCCCAGTGCGGTTCGCGTCGTAGAGTCCGTTGATCAAATGGAGGTTGCCAGGGCCACAAGAGCCGGCACAGACAGCAAGCTTCCCAGTAAGTTGCGCCTCGGCCGCTGCGGCAAAAGCGGCGGCCTCCTCGTGGCGGACATGAATCCAGTCGATGCCGCCTTTGGCCGAACCTCCCGTTTGACGGACAGCGTCCACTATTGGATTCAGACTGTCTCCGACGATTCCATAAATCCGCTGCACGCCGGCAGCCTGGAGTTGTTCGATGAGCTGGGTAGCAAGTTCCTTGGCCATAGTGTGCAGACTCCCGCGATTGTGGTGGTGGGCTGACATGGTCAATATAGTCGCCCTTGCCCTTGGTCTGGCTGTGACCGCGGATCGTTGCTAGCGTGGCGGCATGAACCCGTCGAAGACTCCGGCAGAGATTCTGGACATAGGCGACGCCGAAGTTCGCGTCTCCAATCCGGACAAGGTGGTTTTCCCCGAACCCGGACTAACCAAGCTGGATTTGGTCCGCTACTACCTTTCAGTTGCGGAGGGTGCGTTGCGGGGCGCCGGTGGCCGCCCCATGGTGCTCAAGCGCTTCCCCAAGGGCATCGACGCTGAGCCGTTCTTTCAGAAACGCGTTCCCGAAAACCATCCGGAGTTCATTGATACGGCGACGTTGCACTACTCATCGGGGACCTCAGCAGAAGAAACTGTCATCCGGGACGCTGCCGGTTTGGCGTGGGTAGTGAATCTTGGCTGCCTCGACCTGAACCCCCACCCCGTACGTGCCGAGGATCTTGATCATCCCGATGAGCTCCGAATCGACCTCGATCCCATGCCCGGTGTGGATTGGTCGCAAATCGTCGACGTCGCCTATGTGGCGCGCGAGGTGCTTGACGACGTCGGGTTGGTGGGGTGGCCCAAGACGAGCGGGTCCCGGGGACTGCACATTTTGGTGCGAATCGCCCCGGAGTGGTCTTACAGCGAGCTGCGGCTCGCCGCAGAGACCCTTGCCCGGGAGGTCGAGAACCGCGCCCCCGGGCTCGCCACGGCGCGGTGGTGGAAGGAAGAACGCGGCGAGAGCGTCTTCGTCGACTTCAACCAGAATGCAAAGGACCGGACTGTTGCCTCGGCATACTCTGTCCGGCCCCGGCCCGACGCCCGGGTTTCCACTCCCCTGACGTGGGCCGAGGTCACGTCCACGAGGCCCGAACAATTCACCGTCCGCTCAGTGCCCGAACGCTTCGCGGAGCTGGGCGATCCCCATGCTGGGATCGATGATGCCGTGGGGTCCCTTGAGGGCCTGCTGGCCTTGGCCAAGGAACTTGGTCCCGCAGAGAAGGCACCGCGCGCCGGCGACGGGTCAGGCCGCCGGGTCTCAACGATGCCACTCATTGAGGTGGCCCGCACCAAGACAAAGCCCGAAGCGGTGGCAGCCCTCGATGAATGGAAAGCCCGGCATACTGACGTGGTCCCGGAGCTGCACCCGGCGGATGTACTCATCGACGGGATGCGCGGTTCGAGTTCGCTCTGGTACAGGGTCCGGGTGAACCTTCAGCACATTCCCGAAGCAAAGCGCCCGCCCCAGGAGGAGCTCATCGCCGACTACGACCCCTGGGCCGGCAAGGAATGGCCCGGCCGTCCAGGATCCTGACTACCCTTCTGCGATGTCAATGCCAGTAACCGGCACACCCGCGCGCTCGTAGGCAAGGGCCACCGCGCCCGTCGGGAACCCCTGCGGTGGTTGCGCGAACCGGAACGCTGCCGGCACACCGGCACCGTCGGGGAACAACTTCTTTCCGGCTCCAAGCGTGATGGGGTAGAGGAAGAGGTTCAGTCGATCAACGACGTCGGCCTTCAGCAAGGACCGCACCAGCTCGCCGCTGCCTATGACGTGGATGTCCTCGAACCGATCCTTCAGGGAAGCCACTTCCGCCACCTCGGACAACGCCGTAGTGCCCGCCCATCCAGGGTCGGTCAGCGAACGGGAGACGACGAACTTCGGCAGGGCGTTGAACGTATCGGCAATCGGGTCATCGGCCCGGTTGGGCCAGTATCCCGCGAAGATGTCGTAGGTCTTGCGCCCCAAGAGCAGCGCATCCATGCGGTTGATTCCTGCGACGATGGCCTGGCCGGTTTCCTCATCGGAATAGGCCGCCTGCCAGCCGCCGAATTCGAAGCCGCCCTCACGGTCCTCGTCAGGTCCACCCGGGCCTTGATACACGCCATCAAGGGTGATGAAAAGATCGACGGAGAGGATTCCCATAATGTACTCCTTCGCATGGGAGGCAACCCGGATGCCGCCTCCAACCGTACGCCGATCGGGATGACCCGGAATCGACATCACTGCGAGCCAGACTAGCGACTCCGCCGTTCAGCCTCAATGGCCCTCAATGGCCCTCAATGGCCCTCAATGGCCCTCAATGGCCCTTAAAGGCCTCGGCCAGCCACCACGCGCCACCATCGGAAGCGATCCGGGCGTCAATGACCAGCGGGATATTCCGAGGACCCGCAACCCACTCCTCCACGGGCGCCAGATCCGCGACGCACCGGACCGTTACGGTGGCAGCACCGTAGCCTGCGGCGATGGAGGCGATATCTGTGGTGGGGAATCGAACCACTTCCAGGTCTTCATCATCTGCATCTAAGTGATGGACCTCGGCGCCGTACGCGGAATCGTTGTAGACAATCACCGCCATGGGAATCCGCTCACGGACCAGCGTCTCCAATTCCGAAATGGCCATGAGGAAGCCACCATCGCCGGTGCCCAGGACCGGCACGCGTTCCGGTTGGGCTTTCGCCGCGCCGATCGCAGTGGACAACCCCAGCCCAATCGACTGAAAAGCCTGCGTGAAGCAAAAGCCATACTCATCAGGAACGGACAGGTAGGCGCTCGGGTACCCCATGAAATTGCCGGAATCAACGGAAACAATGCGATTGTCGGGCAGGATCCGGTCAAGCTCGCGGCTGAGCACCCGGGGATCGATGGTCCCCGCAGTGGACAGGTCTTCCGTGTCCACCGAGTTCCAGCGTGCGTGCAAAGCTATCCGGTCAGCCATCTGTGGGGTACGCAGACCAACCGCCTGGTGTCCGGCAGAACGCAGTTCATTGAGCACAGCAAGGGCTGTCTCGCTGCAATCCCCCAGTACGCCCAGATCGATGGGCCGGTTTGCCCCCAGTGCCGAGTCCTCAAGGTCCACTTGCACCACTTTTGTTGCCGGGCCAATGAGCGAACCATGGCGCATCGTCCACATGTTCAGCGCACAGCCCCACCCGATGATCAAGTCCGCTTCCCGCACAGTGTCCGCGGTGAAGGGCGAGGAGAATCCACCGGAAATACCCAGGTTGAACGCGTCGCCGTTGAAGAGGCCGTGGGCGACTGCGGACGTCGCGACGAGCGCGCCCGCGGTTTCGGCGAGCGCCGCGATTTCCGGCCCTGCTTCGCGGCCTCCACGGCCGGCCACAAATACGGGCTTCTTCGCACCTTGGATGAGTTGTGCCAGTTTGGTGACTGCCGCCGCTGATGGCCTGATCCGCTGGCGGGGTTCCAACGGCTCCACGAGGCCGATTCCTGCCGGCGCCTCCCCACTTTGGATGTCTGTTGGGAGGGAAAGGACCACCGTGCGGCGTTCGTTTACTGCCGTCCGGTAGGCGCGGAGGGTGTCTGCTACTGCGCTTTGCGGCGAGTGGATCCGCTCAGCCACTGCACCGACGCTTCGGACAAGTGCATCCTGATCGATGGTGAAGTTGGACCTGACGGCGGATGCAGGTGTGTCCGCGGTTAGGACGATCATCGGGGTTCGGCTTTTCGCTGCCTCGCCGATTCCTGTTACCGCATTGGTCAACCCACAACCCTGATGCGTAGTGACGACTCCGACCTTGCCCGACATCCTTCCGTAGGCATCAGCCATGGTGGCTGCGCCGCCTTCATGCCGTGCTGCGGTATAGGGAACTCCCGCCCGGCGCAGTGCGTTTGTCACGACGAAATTTCCGCTGCCCACCACTCCGAAGACGTGGCCGATGCCAAGCCGGGCGAGGGTGTTCCCCACTCGTTCGGCAACATTGTCAGAGCGGGATGCGGGGGCCAGTGCGGTGGAGTCCTCCTTGAGTACCGGGCCGCTGGTGGTGACGGTCATCGTGTTTCTCCTTCTTTGAGCGCGAACACGCGAGCTGGGCTCCCGGTTCCGCCAACGATTGGCAAGGGCGCAACGATGAGGGCTGCTCCGGTTGGGGGCAGTTGGTCCAGGTTTTGCAATGAGGTGATTCCGTACTTGTCGTTCCCCAGCAGGAAGTGATGGGCCGGAAATGGAGGTTCCTGTCCACCGGCGGCCCCGGCATCGATACCAACGGTTTCCACGCCAATGCCGGACAATGCAGACTCCTCGGCAATCCATCGGGCGCATTCGACCGTGAGCCCGGGAGAATGTGGGCCGTGCTCGTCCTTGTTCAGGAATCGTTGTCGGTCTTGGGAGCGCTTGTCCCACCCCGTTCGAATGAGGAGCCAGCCGCCGTCGGGCAGTGCTCCGTAGGTTTCCTCCCATCGGAGGATGTGGTGACGGTCGAGGAGAAAGTCCGGGTCCGCAGTAGCCTCCTCGGTCGCGTCAAGGACGATGGCCGGGCCCACGAGCCGGGCGGGTTCGATCTGGGCGACGTCTTTGCCGTCACGCCCGGTGATCCAGTGGACGGGCGCGTCCAGATGGGTGCCTATGTGTTCGCCGGTGTGGATGTTGTGATGCTTCCAGAAGGGTCCGGGGCGGTTGTAGGCGGAGACCTCTTCGAGGCTGAAGTCAATGAGGTTTGCGAAGGGCTCCGGCAGTTCGAGAGTTGGAGTGTTGATCGAGAGCCTGGTGGTCAGGTCAATGACATCAATCCGGCCCGTGGCGAGGCCGGCAAGCACCTGGGCTACGCTGCCCTGGCGCACGTCAATATTGCTGCTGGTATCCATAAGAGTTCCTTGGGGATGGGTTCGCCGTCGATGAGGGCGTTGAGGGTCCCGTGGCGGTGCGCAACAGGACTTGTGGCTGCGACATTAGCAGCACATTCATACGCACCGGAACAGCGTTTTTGTGCAAATCGCAAGGGTTACCCGGAAAGGCATAGCCCCTGGCAAAACCGGCATTCGACGTTGCCCTGACCGCGGGGGAAACTGAAATCAGCAGCTGTAACGCCCATCACAATTGACCGTTTCGATCATGAAGCGGACAACCTGATCGCAGAGTTTTTCGCACTAAGGAGCAACAATGTCCCATCAACAGCACACCTTGCAGGGACAACGTCCCGGAGTACGTCGGTACGTTGTTGCCTCGCTCGTGGGCAATGCGCTGGAGTGGTATGACTTCTTCCTCTACGCCACTGCATCGGCAGTCGTCTTTGGTCGGTTGTTTTTCCCCTCCAACGTCGACCCCCTGGTTGGTACCATGGCCGCCTTCGCCGGTTTCGCCGTCGGGTTCGCAGCCCGTCCACTGGGCGGAATCATTTTCGGTCACATCGGAGACAGGCTGGGGCGCAAGCGCGCATTGGTCATGACGCTATCCATCATGGGAATCAGCACAGCTCTCATGGGCTTGCTGCCCACTTATGCGCAAGTAGGGCTGTGGGCCCCTGCCTTGTTGATCCTGCTCAGGGTCATCCAGGGCATCGCGGCCGGTGGTGAATGGGGCGGAGGCGTCCTGCTGATCAGCGAGAACTCCTCCACTACCCGCAGGGGCATGCTCTCCGCCTTCAGCCAGGGAGGAATTTCGCTCGGTTTTGTGTTGTCCTCCTTGGTCTTCTTTGTGGTCCAGTTGATGCCGGACGCCCAGTTCCTGGCGTGGGGCTGGCGCGTCCCGTTCCTCCTGAGCGTGGTGCTGCTGGCAGTAGGTGCCTACATCCGCTTCCGGCTACCGGAAAGCAAGGAGTTCACCGCCGCCAGTCACAGCAAGCAACACCGCCTCCCCGTACTTGCAGCCATCAAAACCCACCCCCGCGAAATCCTCGTCGCCATGGGACTTCGTGTGGCCGAGAACGGCGGCTCGTACATTTTCCTCTCCTTCTCCATTGCCTATGGAGTTCACGTGGGCGTGGACAAGGGCCTGCTGCTGATGGCAGTGGCAGTATCCATGCTTGTCTCGTTTGGCACCTACATCTTCTTCGGCCATCTCTCAGACAGGATTGGACGGCGTCCTGTCTACGCCCTTGGTGCAGTTGGCATGGGCGCCATGGCTTTCCCGTTCTTTTCCATGATTGATTCCAACACTCCCGCCATCGTCATCCTGGCCTTCCTCCTGGGCAATGGCCTCTGCCACGGCGCAATGATTGGAACGCAGCCGGCATTCTTCCACGAACTGTTCTCCGCCGAGGTTCGTTATTCCGCGATGGCGATCGCCCACGAGCTCGCAGCGGTCTTTGCCGGCGGATTCGCCCCGTTGATCGCCACAGCCTTGCTGCTGCAATACGGTTCCTCCATCCCGGTATCCCTTTATGTGATTGGCCTGGTCTTGGTCACGCTCATAGCACTGGGTTTCTCCCGCCATGGCATCAAAGCCGACCAGAAGGAAGAGGCCGGCCACGAGGCAGAAGTTCTCTCGTAGGCACCCAAGTTCTTCTGCTCTGCTGTCGTTTTTTAGAAAGGATGGCCATGACGGTCTCCATCATCGGGACTGGACAGTCCCCCTACACCCGGCACCCTTCAGCAGGGACAACGACGTCCCAGATTATTGCCCGGGCTGTGAGCAAGGCCTTGCATGATGCTGGCCTCCAAACGAGCGACGTGGATGGGTTTGCGGTATCCAGCTTCACGCTCGCACCCGATCACGCCATCGATCTGGCCTGGCGCATGGGCCTTCGACTCTCCTGGCTAATGCAGGACACCAACGGGGGCGCCAGCGCAGGCGGAATGCTCCAGCATGCCGTCCGTGCCATTGAAGCAGGCGACGCAAACGTCATCGTTCTGGCCGCAGGCGACCTCATGGACCAGGCCGCGTTCTCCCGTCTTGTTGCCAGTTACAACAAGGCGACTGAAGACCATCTGGCGCCCCTGCCGATGAACGGACCGAATGCACTCTTTGCGATGCTCACTTCCCGCCAGATGGAGCAGCTCGGACTCTGCCGTGAAGATTACGGCCGCATCGCCGTGGCGCAGCGCCAATGGGCCATGGATAACCCAGCTGCTGTCTACCGCAAATCGCTGAGCATGGACGAATACCTTAACGCCCCGATGGTTGCCACCCCCTTGGGGCGGTACGACTGCGTACCTCCCGTTACCGGGGCGGACGCCGTTGTCCTGGTGGCAGATCGGAGCAAGGGAACTCCCCGTGCCAAAGTGCTTTCCGTAAAGGCCTCGTATAACTCCGACCAACAGTCCGACGACGGCCTGGCAACGGGCCTGCAAGCCTGCGCAACCAACGGCTGGGAGCAGGCCGGGATCGGTCCCAGCGACATAGGACTCGCCTGCGTCTATGACGACTACCCGGCCATGGTGGTGGCGCAATTGGCGGATCTGGGCATTCTTTCAAATCAGGACCACCCGGCCGATTTCATCGAACACCGCATTGCCACGCGCCTGTTGCCGATCAACACCTCCGGAGGCCAGCTTTCGGCCGGGCAGGCTGGGGCTGCGGGCGGAATGCACGGACTGGTTGAAGCCGCCGCCCAGCTGATGGGGCGGGCTGGGGCCCGCCAGGTCACGGCACGCCACGCAGTCGTGAGCGGTTACGGGATGGTCCTCTACCGTTACGGGGCCTGCGCCACGATGTCGGTGCTGGAGGCAGCCCAATGAGCGCCGCCATCCAAGCCTGCCTTGGATGCGGGAGCCTCCTCTTTCCGGCACGTCTCATCTGTCCCCGCTGCGGACAGGATGACTTTTCAACGGTTCAGGCCGAGCACGCAGACGTCCGGCAGACAACGCAGCTGACCGACGGCACGCTTCTGGCCACGTTGACCATCCCGAACGGGCCTCATGTCATTGCCCGYGTGACCGGCGGCACGACGGTGCCCGGTGAAAGCCTGCCGCTCACCAACAACCCAAACGCCGGCCCCGGCGTCCACGCCTTCATCCCTGTCCCCTCAAACGTAAATGAGAATCAGCCATGAACCCTCAGGTAACAGACCCAAACCTCCGTCCCCTGACCATCCCGGAAATGCTCCTTGAACGGGTCCGGAAAGCTCCTGCAGCGCCACTGTTCCGCTGTGGTGAAATTCGTCGGGACAGCCAAATGATGGCCGATGCCGCTGCCCGCGCTGGCGGGCTGCTGCGCAGTGCCGGGATCGAGGCTGGTCAAACAGTGGCACTGATGTCATCCAACAGGACAGAGCTGCTGGACTTCATCCTGGGCTGCGCGTGGATCGGTGCCGTCGCTGTCCCCGTGAATACGGCGAGCAGGGGCGAACAGTTGCGCCATGTCCTGACCAACTCCCGGCCGGCACTGATGGTGGCTGAAGCTGAACTGCTGCCACATATCGCCGCAGCTGGTCCCATACCGGACCTACAGCAGGTGTGGGTACTTGATGGTCCGACGGCGGACCCCACCACCGCTTTTGGGGTCACCACCGCTTTTGAGGCCAGTCCCGCTTTTGAGGTCAGCCCTCTCCCTGAACCTGTTCCCGGGGTGGAACCTGTGGAAGCAGAACCAGCAGACACGGCTGCCATCCTTTACACCTCCGGCACCACCGGGGTATCCAAGGGTGTGCTGTGCCCCCAAGGGCAGTTCTATTGGTGGGCTGAAAACATGTCAGACCAGCTGGGCCTGAGGCCCGATGACGTGCTCTACACCTGTCTACCGCTATTTCACACGAACGCCCTCAATGCCTTCATGCAGGCCGTCGCTTGCGGAGGCGAGTACGTACTCGGCCCACGGTTTTCGGCCTCGCGATTCTGGGCAGATGCGTCCTCGGCGGGAGCGACGGTTACATACCTTCTCGGCGCGATGGTCGGAATACTCGCTGGCAAGGAGCCGGGAGCGGGTGATCGGAACCACCACATTCGCCTGGCCCTTTCCCCGGCCACACCTGCCCGGCTGGTCGAACCCTTCCAGGAGCGGTTCGGAGTGCTCCTCCTGGACGGCTACGGATCCACCGAAACGAACTCGGTGATCGGGTCCACGCCCCATCAGTGGCGCCCAGGGTACGTCGGCCGGGTGCGGCCCGGATTCTCCATCCGCGTTGTGGACGCCCACGGAGTGCCCGTTCCCAACGGGCACCCGGGTGAGTTGCTCATCCGCAGTGACCAGCCCCATGCAATGGCCACCGGATATCATGCCATGCCCGAGGCGACAACGAAGGCGTGGCAGGATCTCTGGTTCCATTCCGGGGACAGGGTCGTCCTGGAAGAGGACGGGTGGGTCCGGTTTGTTGACCGCATCAAGGACGTCATCCGGCGCCGCGGGGAAAACATCTCCTCAGTGGAGGTTGAGCAGGTTCTGCGGCAGCATCCCGCCGTCCAGGAGGCTGCCGTGTACGCAGTGGATTCCGAACTCGGTGAAGACGAGGTCATGGCCGCGTTGGTCCTCCGTGAGCCTGTGGATTTTGCCGAGTTGTGCCAGTTCTGTGTTCCCCGGCTCGCTTCCTTCGCCATACCCCGCTTCCTGCGGGTGGTGGATGAACTGCCCCAGACCGAGAACGGCAAAGTGCGCAAGCAGGTGCTCAAAGCCGCTGGCCGGGAGGCAGCACAGTGGGACCGGGATATCGCCTCCCCGCGCCGGGCGGCTGCTGTTGCTGCCCGCTGATTGATCACGGCCCGCTGTCGGGTGCAGCAGCCCACAGGAGTAGGACCCGTAGGATGAAGACATGGACCTGCGGGCGCTGCTGACAACCCACGTAAAGCTGCGCCACCTTGTCATAGTGCTCGCCGTCGCGGAGCAAGGCAGCCTTGTCCGGGCCGCCGAAGAACTCTATCTGACACAGCCGGCGTTGAGCCGGGCTTTACGGGAAGCCGAGCATGCCATCGGCGCGCCTCTTTTCGAGAGAACAGCGCGTGGGATGGTGCCTACGCTGGCCGGGGAGGCATGCCTTGAGCATGCAAAAGCGATCGTCGGCCATCTCAGCACCCTGCGGCGACGGGTAGAGGAACTGGCCGACCCGGCGTCGGGCCTTGTCAAGGTGGGCGCTCATGTCACCGGAGCCAATCTCCTGTTGCCGCGCGCTGTCGCCCGGCTCACCGCCGAAAAGCCACGGGTGGAAGTCCGTCTGCGCGAAGCACCCCCGGAGACGCTGATCCAGGAACTGGGTAACGGTGACCTGGACCTGTTGGTAGGCCGGGTGACCGACCATCCGAGTACCGCCCGGCTGCGGCTTGTCCCGCTGTATCGCGAGGACTTCCGTATCGTCGCCGCTCCGTGGCACCCCGCCCACGCCATACCCGAAGTCTCCCTGCAGGACCTGGCAGATTACCGATGGGTGGTACCACTTGCCAACACGCCCCTTCGGGATGAGCTCGAACAGAACTTCCGGAATGCTGGACTTGCCCCTCCTGCGCAACAGGTCGAATCCGGCGCTCCGGCCACCGTACGTACGCTCGTGGTGGAGGCCGGGTTCCTGGCCCTCATGCCGGAGTCCATGGCCTTGGCTGAACCGGATGTAAAGATCCTCAGCCTTCATCTGAACGGGCTGGCTCAACAAGTCGGGCTATTGCTCCATCCGGATAGGCCCTTGGCCCCGAGTGCAGCACTCCTGGCAGAAAAGCTCAGGGAAGTCGGAGACGAGATGGCGCGCGAACTTGCCGAACGGGCCCTGTCGTCGTCCGACGTCCTAGGCGAAGGTTGAACACCTTCGGGGAGCGAGGCTAGCGGCGAAGGCTCTCCGATGGGAGCTCGCCGAACGTGTCAAGGTAGAGGGCCGAGAAGCGCCCTTGGTGGGAGAAACCGCAGCGCTCTGCGATCGACACAATGGTCTCTTGTCCGGGGGAAGCAGCAAGAAGCAATTCCCGGGCCCGGTCCAGGCGCACCCTCCTCAACAACTCCGACGGCGTTGCCCCCACTTCGGAGCGAAGCGCCAGTTGCAGGGTTCGTACGGACACGCCCAGATTCTCTGCGATGTCCGGAACCGCCAACTCCTCAGAGGCATGCCGTTCCAGCAGTTCCCGGAATTGTCGTATCAACCGGCTTTCGGAAGCCGGACTGGAGTGGTCACCCTCCGTCACAGGATTCATTGCCAGGAGCAGCCGGGAAACCATCGTGTCCGCGAGAAGCTTCTGGACGAAGCCTGGGGCTGTTCTTTGCTGTTGGCTGATCATGTCGTCGTGGAGTTCGACGACAGACCTCAGGAATGCCCGGCCGGCAGAGCCGGTGAGGTCCATCGCGTAGCCGAGTTTCACGCTCTTCTCCGGATCGCCGCCGCGCAGGTCCTTGCCGCCCGGATCCTCGCCATAGAGTTGCGCCGCTACGGAAGCAAGAGCGAGGCGGCTCACGTAGACAATCAAATGCGGGGTTCCGCGATCCCACGTCATGGTGAATGGGCGGTCGATCGGCGGTACTGTGGCGGTTTTGGGGCTGGACTCCACGGAGGATGAGCCCACTTCCATGTGGGCGTGGCCCGCGAGGGGAATCTGGATCAGATGGAAGTTCTCCAGGCCTTCCGGACTGATCCGGACGTCGGCGCCATAGTCCAGGAATTCGATGCCAACATCACCCCGGTGCAACGAGCGCAGCTTCATGTCCACGGACGTCCCCCGGGTCTGCGGAACGAGATCGTGACCGCAGAACAAATCGGCGATTTTCTGGTGCGCATCATCCACGTCGGTCGTGGTCACTGTGGGGAGGCCCCTGAGGACGTCACGGGGAAGGATCCTCACCATTGCGCGTTCCTTCCCCGGTTTTCGTTTTTCGGATGAGCCCTGCGCCAAGCGGATAGACCCGTTTTTCGCCTGTGAATAGAGTCGCTCTTAGAACAAGTATGACGCACGTCATAGAAACGCAGCAACGAAACCCGACGGAAGGGGTGAGCAGAGATGAAGAACGTCAAGCTGGTCCATGACCGCCGAATCGAGTGGGAACGGACTCATCCGAAGCCCGCGCCCGGGCCCACCGTCAAGTAGGCACGACTTCCCACCCCATGGATTCACTACGAAAGGTTTGGCCATGTCAGCACTCTCGGGCAGGACCGCAGTCGTCACAGGCGGCGTCACCAAGATCGGCCAAGGCGTCGCGAAGGCGCTGCGCGATGCCGGTGCCACCGTTGTGGTCGCCGACATCGACGCCGACGGCGGCGCCGAGCTCCACACGCTGGGAAGTGACATCAGCTTTTCCCTCACTGACATCACAGATGACGCAGCGGTGGCGCGGCTCATGGACGATACGGCAGCATCCCACGGAGGCATCGACATCCTCGTCAACCTGGCCTGCACCTACAAGGACGACGGTGCGGCTTCGGACAGGAACGATTGGCTTCAGGCACTGAACGTCAACGTGGTGAGCGCCGTCATGGCAAGCAACGCGGCGCGCCCCTACCTGAAGGCATCCCGGCACGGAGCCATCGTCAACTTCACCTCGATTTCGAGTTCCGTTGCCCAGACAGGCCGCTGGCTCTACCCCGCGGGCAAGGCCGCACTGGTCCAGCTGACCCGGAGCATGGCAGTAGATCTCGCCGACGACGGCATCCGCGTCAATTCGGTCAGCCCTGGATGGGTGTGGAGCAACATCATGGACACCCTGTCCGGCGGCGACATAGACAAAACGGACTCGGTGGCAGCCCCGTTCCACGCGCTGAAGCGGGTGGGACGGCCAGAGGAGATCGGAGCCGTGGTCGCCTTCCTCGCCAGCGACGCTGCCAGCTTCGTCACAGGAGCTGATTGGGCCGTCGACGGCGGCTACTCCGCTTTGGGGCCCGAACGCGCCGAAGAAGCCATCCCACTACTCGCCGCCGAAAAGAGGTGACGACACATGAATGACATCAAGCTCGTACACATTGGTCTCCCCGGCTGGGAACAAACCCATCCCGAGCCAACGCCGAGGCCAGGCCAAATATCCTCCCCCATCATTTACGGATGCAGAGACAGCAGAAAGACAAGGTCAACACTATGACACAGCGCCACATCACCATCGTCGGAGCAGGGCAATCGGGCCTGCAACTTGGCATCGGTTTGCTTAAGGCCGGTTTTGCGGTCACCACGATCTCCAACCGCACGGCCGAAGAAATCCATGAGGGAAAAGTCTCCTCCAGCCAGTGCATCTTCCACGATGCCCTTGAGCACGAGAGGGCGCTCGGCCTGGACTTCTGGCCTGACGCTCCCACCGTGGACGGAATATCGTTTACGATCCCCCATCCTGAGGTTGCTGGTGAGAGGGCCATCAGCTGGGCCTCCCGCCTGGATAACCCGGCCAAGTCCATTGACCAGCGGGTCAAATTCCCGAGGTTCATGGAAGAGTTCGTGGCGCAGGACGGCGAGCTCGTGTTCGAGGACGCCGGTGTTGATGAACTCGAGCGGTACTCCCTGAACTCCGATCTGGTGATTGTGGCTGCCGGCAAGGGAGAAATTGCGCAGCTCTTCACGCGGGATGCGCAGCGCAGCGCCTATGACGCACCGCAACGCGCTTTGGCGTTGACGTACGTCACGGGAATGGAGCCCAGGGCAGAACACTCGGCCGTTTCCTTCAACTTGATTCCAGGGGTGGGCGAGTATTTTGCTTTCCCGGCGCTCACCACCACCGGTCCTTGCGAAATCATGGTTTTTGAGGGCATCCCGGGCGGACCCATGGATTGCTGGAAAGGCCTGACTCCCGGGGAACACCTGGAGACGTCCAAAAACATCCTGATGCAGTACTTGCCGTGGGAAGCCAGCCGGGCAGCCGACGTCGAGCTGACCGATCCCAACGGGTTCCTGCAGGGCCGGTTCGCGCCCACTGTCCGCCATCCCATCGCCACGCTTCCCAGCGGCAAGAAGGTCCTGGGACTCGCCGACGTCGTGGTGCTGAACGACCCCATCACTGGCCAGGGCTCCAACAACGCCAGCAAATGCGCGGCTTCCTACTTGCAGAGCATCGCGGCGCACGGCGAAGGTGCCTTCGACGCAGCGTTCATGCAAGCCACTTTCGAAACGTATTGGAACTATGCACAGCACGTAGCACAGTGGACGAACGCGCTGCTGGCTCCGCCGCCCCCGCATGTCCTTTCGCTTCTGGGAGCGGCCGGTCAGTCGGCCGAGATCGCGCACCGGTTCGCCAACGGATTCAACAACCCGCCGGACTTCCAGGAATGGTTCATGGATCCGGATAAGGCCGCTGCATATCTTGCAAGCGTGGGCTCCGCCGTACCCGCGACCTGACAGTCGCTCCACTACTCCTGGCAACAACGTTCCTCGAAGGAAAACCAGACATGCGAAAAATCGCAATCATCGGAGCCGGCGAATCCGGCGCCCAACTGGCCTTGGGCCTGCAGCGGGAGGGGTATGAAGTCACCCTGTTCTCGGACCGTTCGGCTGCTCAAATCCGTACCGGCAAGGTCATGTCCAGCCAATGCATGTTCCCCACCGCGCTGGCCGCCGAAGCGCAGCTAAGTTCAGCTCTCACCAACCTCTATGACGATGAAGTCGTGCCGGGGATCAGTGCCATCCGATTGCGTGTGGAAGGCGAATCCGGCTCAGGCGCCATCGAGTGGGAGGCGCCCCTTGAGGGGACCGCCCGCTCCGTGGATCAGCGGATCAAGAGTGCGGCCTGGATCGAGACCTTTGTGGCTGGCGGCGGCGATTTCCGTATAGAGAAAGTCACGCCGCGCATGCTGGAGGAGCTCGCTCGGGTCTACGAGCTGGCGATCGTTAGCACCGGAAAGGGCGAGATCGCCCAGATCTTCCCCAAGGACAGGTCCAAGTCGCCGTTCGACCGGCCACAAAGAGTGCTCGCCCTGAATTATGTCTCACTCGATACGGTGTCATTCGACTCCGTCTCAACCGATGCATCCGCCGCCGAGCCGGCAGATGAGCCCAGTGACAGCATTCGCATGTCCGTAGTCCCCGGCGTCGGGGAATTCTTCACCTTTCCCGGACTCACGGTGTCCGGGCCTTGCCAGATGATGGTCTTTGAAGGCGTCGTGGGCGGCCCAATGGATAAGTGGACCGATGTAACAAGTCCGGAGGAACAGCTGAGTCGATCACTGGAAATCCTGGAAGAGCATTTTCCCCACGAGGCGAAGAACTTCGCCAACGCAACACTCACCGATGAGGGCGCGACGCTCCTTGGGCGGATTACCCCGACAGTTCGCTCAGCAGTCGGTGAACTGGGCAATGGCAACCTTGCCTTCGGCCTGGGCGATGCCGTCCTGCTCAACGATCCCCTCACCGGTCAGGGGTCCAACAACGCGACGCTGGCCGCCAAGTACTATCTGGATTCCATCATCAGGCGGGGGCAGCAGCCTTTCGACAAGCAGTGGATGGAACGCACCTTTGACGAGTTCTGGCGGGGCTGGGGTCAGTGGGCCGTGGCGTGGACAAATGACATGCTCAAACCCCGGCGGGAACACCAACAGGCCGTCCTGGCCGAAGCAGCTGACCACCCGGCTCTGGCCGCAAGCATCGCTGGAGGATTCGATGATCCCCGCACGTTCTACCCATGGTGGTTCGATCCCGCAGCTACCGCCGAGTTCGTGCAGGCACGCAAGGACGAAGATTCGTCAGCTTTTGATCTGAGGGACTTCCGGGGCGCCCTCGGACAATTCGCCACGGGCGTCACGGTGGTCACCACCCTTGGAGTCGACGGGCGGAAGGTGGGCATGACCGCCAACTCCTTCACGTCCGTTTCCATGGAACCTCCGCTGGTGTTGTGGTGCCCCAGCAAACGGGCTCCGAGCCTTGTGGACTTTGAGGACGCCACGCACTTCGCCATCAACATCCTTGCCAGTGACCAGCACGTCCTCTCGCGCCAGTTCGCAACGCCCGCCACAGACAAATTCGCCGGCGCGGAAACCACCGAGGGACTCGCCGGAATTCCGTTGCTGGACGGCGCCGTTGCCACGTTCCAGTGCCGGACGGTCTCACGACACGATGCCGGCGACCATGTCATCTACGTAGGCGAGGTGGAGAAGTACGAGAATGCTGGAGGGGAACCACTCCTGTTCCATAGCGGCAAATACCACGCCGCGACCAACCACCCGGACTTCTGAGATGACGGTGCCCTCCATGACGGACTCGACCGATATTGCCATCATTGGTTCGGGAATCAACTCGCTGGTAGCCGCCGCCGAACTTGCCATGGCCGGAAAGCGTGTCTGTCTCATTGAACGGGCCGGCAGGCTGGGCGGCTTCATCCATTCAGGGGAACGCACACTCCCCGGGTTCATCCACGATTCCTTCTCTTCCTGGCATCCCCTGTTCGTTTCCGGGGGCGCTTACCAGGCTTTGGGAAGCGAGCTGCATGCGAGGGGATTGGAATACTGCAATTCCTCCGGCGCGGTGACGGCCAGCGTGGCAGCCGATCCAAAGACAGGGCAACACAGGGTGGTCTTGGCCCATCGCGACCCGGCACTCACTGCTTCGGCTTTGCTGGAGAACGGAGATGAAGGCGCCTACCTTGCCATGCTGGAGGACCTCGGCCGCAACGCAGGGACCATTTTCGGTGCGTTCGGTGCTGAACTCCGCTCTTTCAGGGAGGTGCTGACGATCGCCGCCGGCGCTTTGCGGCGGGGAAAAGCCAAGGGTACTGAGGCTTTCGTGCGGGATTCAGTCATGAGTGGCCGCAACTACGTCCGCAGCCGCTTCAACGGATGGCAAACCGACCAGCTGTGGTCCCCTTGGCTCCTTCACGCGGGCCTCGGTCCCGACCAAGCGACCGGCGGCGTCATGCTTCCAGTCATGGCCTTGAGTATGCACAGCTTTGGTCTCCCTGTGGTGAAAGGCGGCGCCTCAAACTTCATCGCTGCTTTTGAGACCCTCCTGAGGGATAAAGGCGTCCGGATCATGCTGGACACAGAAGCCGAGGAAATCCTGGTCGATTCCAAAGGTGCAACGGGAGTGAAAACCTCCAACGGACTGATCAGCGCACGGACCGTCCTGGCGAATGTGTCACCCCAGGCGCTGTATTCCAAGCTGTTGCGTCAGCCACCAGCCGGGTTGGCAGAAGCAGCCGCGCGTTACCAGAACGGCCGCGGAGCCATGCAGATCCACCTGGCCCTGGACAAACCGGTCCAATGGCTCGATCCCCGGTTGGATTCCGTGCCGCTGGTTCACTTGAGTAACGGTTCGGACAGTACTGCAATTGCTTGCGCCCAAGCCGAGGCGGGACTCTTGCCTACCGAACCTACCGTCGTCGTCGGTCAACAGTGCGTGCTGGATCCTTCCAGAGCCCCAGCAGGCAAAGCGACACTATGGCTGCAGTTACAGGAAGTGCCCTTCTCACCCGTGGCGGATGCCGCAGGGGCGCTCGCCGTTGACGGCGGCTGGACACAGGAACTCAAGGAACAGTATATGGAACGCGTCCTGACCAGGCTCGAACAATTCGCGCCGGGCACCAAGGCGTCCGTCCTGGCCTGGGACATCCTGGCACCGACCGATCTGGCTGGGGAAAACCCCAATGCCGTCAACGGCGATCCGTACGGTGGATCCGCGGAGCTCTTCCAAAACCTCCTCTGGCGGCCCTTTCCCCAGGCCGCAAACCACAAAACTCCCGTCAGGGGTTTGTGGCACATTGGCGCGTCCACCCACCCCGGCCCCGGGCTATCCGGCGGATCGGGGCATTTAGTTGCCCAGAAACTGAAATGAACCACACATCAACCCGACAGGAGAACAATGTCTGTTCTAAATGAGCTCACCGCAGCCTTGTCATCCGGCGCCATCGACGTCGTCGACCTCACCACCCCGCTCAGCGGTGATACCCCGATTCTGAATCTTCCCCAACCCCTGGCCAATACGGTTGGGCTTTCGCTGACTCCCGTCAGCAATTTCGACGACGCCGGACCGGCCTGGGCGTGGAACGACGTCACGGTGGGCGAACACGCCGGGACACACCTGGATGCTCCCGTCCACTGGATCACAGGCAGGGACGGGAAGTCCGTGGACCAGATCGAGCCGCACCGCCTGGTGGGGCCGGCCGTGGTGATTGACAAGAGCGCCGAAGCCGCCCAGGACCCCGACTTCCTGCTGGAGCCCGAACACTTCGAGCAGTGGCAGCAGGAGCATGGCCCCTTCCCGGAAAACTGCTGGGTCATCTTCCGCACCGG